>JAFAUR010000298.1 GCA_019243205.1 Acidobacteriaceae bacterium
GTCTTTGCCAGTAGGAGCGTGGTTTCTATTGCCTCAAGGTCAAAGGCTGCGGGGCGGCATGGTATTAACACTAGGTCGGCGGCGCGGGCTGCCAGTGATGCGGTCTGGTCGGCGTTGGGCGCGGTATCCAGCACCAGAAACCCGGCATCGTTCTCACGGGCTGTTTCCACCAATGCCGGAAGTCGTACCGCTTGCCCACTGATAACTTCCGGTTCCTCTGCTTTTCGCCGGTCGCCCCAACTTGCGGCGGTGCCTTGGGGGTCAAGGTCAATGACCGCGCTCTTATGCCCCGCTTTCGCCGCTGCTGCTGCCAGATGTACGGCGAGCGTGGTTTTACCGGCTCCCCCTTTCTGGCTGATTATTGCAACAACTTTCATTGGGATGATGTCCTGTAGATGTGAGGGGCTGAGGGTATGAATACATCACCACAAGGCCACATGTCAACATGTGGATGGCTAGCTCGTGTTGTTGGGTCGGTTTCTACATCTAGAGGTCATTGCGGTTCGGCACCGGTCGCATAAGCCCCATTATGTGAAGGAATTTAAAGTATCCGGAAAGTTGTCAGACCGCCTCGCGCGGAGGCGCCCGGCTTTTACTTGAAAACGTCCAGTAAAAAACCGGTGCGCCATCCCGGCGAATACTTGCCGCCGCCGGGCAGGGCAGGGGCGGCGAGACACAAGATGTAGAAAAGGCTGGCTCAGGGTTTGGGTGGATGAACTTTTACCCCGGGGATGAGGTTGAGTTTGGCTCCAGGAGTTATTGGGCAACCGTTTTTGAACCATGCTTCCACGTGGCCGATTGGCCCATCAGACACATATGCAGGCCCATCATCACGATGGCGCTCGCCGTTGCGGTACCAAACTTTTAGGCAAAATCCGTTAGGATCGGAAACTGTGTGAGCAGGCCCGCCTTCGCGGTGGAGCTTGCCATCGCGATACCATTCTTCCTCGCGATAGACTGCCGGTTGGACATACACACGAGCTGGTCCATCCTCACGGTCAAGGACCGCGCCGTTGCGCTCAAGTGCTGCGCCAAGTTTCTCCGGGGTTGGCTGTGTAGCCACCTTAAAAATTTCTTTCTCAGCAGCCGCAAGGAGTGTAGGTGTGACGGCATACCAATTCGTTAGCTCCTCGCCATTTCTCGTGATGTGAATTTCGATATGCGTCTTTTTTTCTTCCTCAGCCATACTTCCCCCAAAATGCTCGGCGTTGAAAAACGACCGTCGATAGCACCGAGGGGTGAAGGTGAAAAGCAAAATCGTGGTTAACGGCGAGCTACAGACGCCCCGGCCAGTGGTGGGACTTACGCGGTAAAAATTATTCCTGACGGCCATAACCGGCGGCCCGGCGGATTTCGGCGGTGGCTTCTACTTGCCGCCGCCGGGCAGGGGCGGCGAGACACAAGATGTAGAAAGTCATGCTGGCTCCAAGCGTTTCAGCTTGATGCGCTCGCGGTGAATGTGGGCGAGTTCATATTGCGCCTGTTGCACAAGCCAGCCTTCGGCAGTTCCGCCGAATACCTTTTCGAGGCGGACAGCCATCTCCGGCGAAATGCCGCGATGTTCGTTTACCAGTTCCGACAACGTGTTGCGGGTCACCCCAAGAGCGGATGCGGCATCGGTGATGCTCAAGCCCATAGGCTCGATGCACTCGCGCAACACAACGCCTCCGGGATGCGGTGGATTTTTCATCGGCATGGTCAATCTCCGTGGTAATCGACTAAATCAACGTCCTCCGCCCCTTCATGGAAGCGGAAAATTACGCGCCAGTTGGCTCGTACTGTGACAGACCAATAGCCTTTCATCTGACCTTTCATCGGGTGCAGACGAAAACCGGGCAAGTTCATGTGGTCCACCGTGGGCGCAGCGTTCAGCGTCGCCAGAATATTCCGCAGTTTCCCGACATGCTCCGCGTTTACGCCGCTCGGGTTGCCGTCTTGATAGAGGCGTTTCAGTCCCTTGTGGCGTATCGACCGTATCATGGGGAAACGTAACGAGCCACGTTACGCATGTCAAAAGAAATCGGCGCAATGTTGTTGCGTTTTCCGTACCGCCGCCGTGTTTCTCGAACAGTGGCGTGTCACTCTTTACATTACGGAAGTTGGGGGCAGGGCGTTCGCGGCGGAAAAAGCCCCGTATTACTGGCGGGCGAAAAGGCAACTCCTTACAGAAGGGTCATTATGTAAAGAGTTGCAGGACCCGCCATCTCTCCGGACCACAAACCGGTCAATCAATTTGTAAGTCAGCGCACCTTTGGAATAGGCTGACGCTATCGATGCCAGTGACCCTCTCGGCGAGGGGCCTTTCACTACTGGCATCAACGGTTCGCCAAACCGCTTGTCCAGTTACCTCGTGGGATTGGGGGAGTCGTTTTCCGAAGGCTCGCGCCGCGGTTACGAAACCATCCACGCCCAAAGAGGGTTCACACATGGACGAAACCATTCGGCGTCGCCAAGAGGATCTCGCCAAATGCCAAGAGGCAATTGAAAAATCGCGTGAGATAATAGCCGTCTCCCTACGCTGGCTAACTGCGTACCAAGATTCCGTCAGATCGGGAGCGGCGAAGCCTCGAAAGATGCGGTTTCCCGAAAGTCGCCCCTCTCTTGACCCTAGTAGACGTAGTGCTTATTAGATGAAGCAGCGCCGACAGGCGCTTAAATTGGCTCACGTTAGCTTTGGCTGTGCGTTTTCGACTCTGAAACGCTGCCACGGACGGACAGTACTGAGTACGGGGAGTCATCAATGGGAGACGTGGGAAATTTCGGAACCGGCCATGATTGGTGCAAACGCCAGGTGTGGCTGTCGGGCAAGCTTTTCCGGCACCTGAAATGCCATACATGCGGGCGGGATTTTGTTGCAACTCGGCAAGAGCCGCGATGGCGCGCGGTTCATGTCGGGCTAACTCAATTCGATTTTCTGGACGACGAAATCACGGAACAGTGGATGTCGGAGAAGTGTCCAGGTGAAGTGCTGCGCAATGACTGGAAGATGCCGAAAGTGCAGAGCAGTACAATCAGTACAATCGTTGAAAGCAAGATCGATTGAACGCGCAGTACAATCGTTGAAAGCAAGATCGATTGAACGCGGTAACTGATTTCAGCGTTCCCAATTTGCACCTGAAATTTGAAACACGAAAAGCCCTGCATTTATTGGCTTTTCTGAATGTCGCGATTCTTACCGTTTGTGCGACAGCTTGAGGTTGGCGGCGGCGCTCAGCTCGCGAAGCGCCATTGGCGTCAGGCCCACTCGCGAGCCAATTTTCCCTGCGTCAGCACCAGCCGCAACATGACTTTATAAGACTTCGTAGCTCACTGTTGGCACGAGGAAGTAACATTTTGTCAAATTTGGCACCTAAATGGTGTAAAAAGAAGTGTTACACGCCTTTGTGAATGGTCTGATGTTACTTTTGGCACATTTGATTACATTTTGATTCGATTGCGCTTGCCATGCTCACCGCATTGACTAAGGTTTCCCACTGTTATTGATCCGAGACCCACACTTACTGAGATCCCACGCTCAAAAAGGTACATCATAGCTGGAACAGGCGGTGTGTTTGTTCGGTTACGCTTGAGCCGACGGACAAAGAGAACTCCGAAGAGAACGAGTTCAACCATCTTTGAGGAAGGACCTAATGAAAGTTCAAACAAATCTAAAGGCTGGGCAAATAGTAGTTGCTGTTGGTTCCGCTGCCATAACCTTTTCTTATAATAGCCAAAGCGCCACTGGCGGCGGAGCGGCGAACACATTTAATCTTACGCAGTCTGCCGCCTCCACCAATTCCGGAGCGGTTACTGCGACTGCTCCTGTGACATAATCACCCGTAAGCAAAAGTAAACCCCGGTTCTCGCCTGGACTGGTGAACACACCGCCTGTTTGGGTTGTCGTGCATACCTTAATTGTAGGATGGCATCAGCGCCGCTCGCTCGCGTGAGGCTGTTTGGTAGTCGCTGGTTCAACGGCCTCGCGGTGACGGGCGGCAAATCACCAGCGCTGTCTGAATTGCCCGCTTTCGTCAGCTTTCCCATGGTCTGCCGTCTCGCGTTCGTGATCTGAGTTACTCCCTGCCGGCGCGGTGTTCCTGCGGCGCTGCTCGGCTTCTGCCGCAACCTGTCGCACCACATCGTCGCTAACAAATGGTTGCACCCAACTCTCTCGTTGACCATGATGTCGGGCGGCCGTGGTGTGACCCGGAAAAGGGCTAAAAACTTTCGACAGTTTGTACCATTTGTCGAAGAAGCCGAGCAGGGGGCTGGTTCGATCGCGGTAGGGACGCTCATTACTGAGCGCCCCCCGCACAGAACCGGACGTGCAGCTTTCCCGCATCCGGCTCCCACCTTGGATGTTTGACGGCGAACCTTTGGTCGGGCCAGGGGTGAAGAACTTTGGGTTTTGGCAGCCAGTCG
>JAFAUR010000470.1 GCA_019243205.1 Acidobacteriaceae bacterium
GATTGCGCCAAAATCGCCGGCACTCCAGTGTGCGCGCATGGAATCCCCCCTACCCCGGCAATCTCACCAATCGGCTTGAGTGTGTCGAGATCGAAGATCGTCAATCGCGTACCGACCGCCGGCACCTCAGGCGTTGTTTCGGTTGCAGCAACCGCGTGAGTTGCGCCGCGCGGAATGTAAAGCCGGCGTCCCGCACTGTCCGCGAAGATGTAATCCCATCCACCTTCGCCGCCAACCCGTGCCGTCTGCAACACCTTGTACGGGCCGTCTTGTTGAGCTAGAACAGTTGGCGCGAACACCGCGAACGCCAGAAGAACTGTGCAAAGTTGACGCATTCGAATCTCCGCGGCTTAGTTTATTACAGCCACCGTTTATTCGCACTGCAAAGCCGCCTGAAGCACCGGCACCGCAGCGTCTACAAATCCGGCCGTGCCTACGGCTATATTCCTACGGCATAACGCCCTCCTGGCCATTCCTCCTGCTGTGTCGGCAACATGTATTTAGGAATAGGCTCGTTACCCGTTTATTTGAGACCATTGCAAATTCGCCTATTGCCAGCGGATCTGATGTTCTTCGCACCAATCGAGAGCGATCTGCCTCAGCGCTTCGGCACGGAATTCAAACCAAGCCGACTCGATCTGGTGCCGCCGGATGGTGTCCTTGAAATGCCGGAACGCACGTGCGCCGTGGAGAGACTTCAGCAGATCCTGCCGAACTCTGTCGGACGCCACCGAAGTCGAAAACTCCTGCATGATCGCCCACTCGTGGACGTCGAATTTGGTGGGAAGCTGCTGGAACCGATCAGTCAAAAGAATTCGCTTGGCGATCTGCCATTCCTCCTTCTGCCAAACGGGAAGATCCGGCTCCTTGTCGACAGATTCGTCTGCCTCGCGCAGAAGATCATTAGACACGGTTTCTACGCGCCCCGTATCCAGATCCAAGAAAGAAGACGACTCGTCGAATTGCATCTCCAGCGCGTCGATGATGTCCTTCAGGAGAACAGTGGACATTCTTGAGACAGTCATTCTACCTCCGGGAAATCACAACGCGTTAGCTGTCGCCAGCGATCTTTCTAGAGAACAGCAAACCCCTCGGGCGCTCAATCAGCAGTTAAAAGGCGATAAATCGGGAGTAATGCCGAGTACTTTTGACATGTCAATTAAACGCTCGGGAATTGCTCTAAGTTGGACCGTCACACATGAGTGCTGAAGGTAACTTTTGGATTGCCGGTTTACGGGCTCGCAATTGCCGGGGGCGAGCCGCCGTGAAACAGGTCGCTCAGAATCTCATTTATCAATTGCGGCACCGAATACGCGCAAGAGGTTGCTTCCGCCAATCTTCCCGATCTCATCGGGTGTAAAGCCGCTCTGCAACATCGCATCCACAACGGCGTAGTAGAACCCGACCTTCTCATGCGCCCATGCGTCATTAGTGCGTTCCCCAACGCGTGGGTGCTGTTGGCCAGGGCGGAAGTCATTGCGAGCTGGACCGTCGGGATGAGGGCCTTGCGGAGGAAGGCCACCCGAGTGAGGGCCGTTTGGGCGAGGGCTCGGTGGCGTGAGCTTGGTATCCGTACCAATGCAAACATGATCGACGCCGATGACATCGACCAGCGCCCGCATGTTTCGCGCATACTCAATTGGCGTATCGGACAGATGTGTCCATACTCCGATCAAGCCGCCGGCGTCGGCGACCGTTCGAGCCTGCTCTTTGCTGATCAGTCTCGGGCGCATCATCTCTGCCGTACGCGGGTTGCTGCCTAGTTGCGTATCAAGGCCCGTGTGGGAGATGATAACCGGCCGAGTTGTGATTTTGAGCGCAGCTTCCGTCGTTTCCAGATTGGCATGCGCAAGATCAATGAGCATGCCTAGCCGATTACATTTTTTGATCACCGCCGCCCCGAACGGGGTCAAGCCGCCAGACCGGGGAGGATTTGTGTAAACATCGCCGAGCGGCACGGAGGCGTCACTGTCGTGAAGCAATCCGAAGTGTCGCAGACCGCGATTGTAGGCTCCTTCGACACGCTCAATATGGCCTTGGAGGAAATGTGCACCTTCGATGGCCTGTACAACTGTTGGTTGGCTGTTCTGATGCGCAGTGCGGACATCAGCCGGTGTCAAGGAACGCTTCATGCCATTGCGCTCGAGCTGCCGGTCCATCGACGCCATCCCGTTTAGGAATCGCTCGTATGCATCACCGGGTTGATAGTCGGTTGCGAACGTCATGGAGATCGCCGATAGGCCCGAGCGCATCATCTTGCCTCTTAGGTCTATGTCAGGACCAGGCATTTCGGCATTGGTCAGAGGAACGTCGATGTGATTATGAGTATCGATGCCGATCGTCTTTGAAGCGATAGCGGCAACGCGTGTATCGTTGATATGCGCCGCCCAGCCTAAGCTTGGTTTCAGCGCGATGGCAGCGGCTGTGCCAGTAATCGCAGAGAGAAATTGGCGTCTCGA
>JAFAUR010001061.1 GCA_019243205.1 Acidobacteriaceae bacterium
CACATTCAGGGCACTCAGCGCGTCATCCAGGTGATGCAGCTTGCTAACGCCGATGATGGGCGCCGTCACTTCCGGCTTGGATAGAATCCAGGCCAGCGCGACCTGCATATTTGGAAGCCCTCGATCCTTCGCGACTTCAGCCAGCCGGTCTGCCACTAGGAAATCGTCATCCTGGTAATAAAGCTGTTTCGCATAGTCATCGCTCCTCGCGCGCGTAGTTTCTCCGCCCTGCTTGTCGCGATTTCCGGCTAGAAATCCGCGTGCAAGTGGCGACCACGGAATTACCCCGATGCCCTGATCACGGCACAGCGGCAGCATTTCGCGCTCCTCTTCGCGATAGATCAGGTTGTAATGATTCTGCATGGACACGAAGCGAGTCCAGCCAAATAGATCCGCCGTGTAAAGCGATTTCGCAAACTGCCAGGCATACATCGAGGATGCGCCGATATAACGCGCCTTACCAGCCTTCACCACATCGTGCAGAGCTTCCATCGTTTCTTCGATGGGCGTCTCGTAGTCCCAGCGATGGATTTGATAGAGATCGACGTAATCCGTGCCGAGACGCCGCAGGCTTGCGTCGATCTCTGTCATGACCGCTTTGCGAGAGAGGCCCCGACCGTTCGGATCCTTTCGCATTGGATTGTAAAGCTTAGTCGCTAAAACGACTTCATCCCGCTTGGCGAAATCGCGCAGCGCCCGCCCGACAACCTCTTCGCTTACACCCAGCGAGTACATGTTCGCGGTATCGAAAAAGTTAATTCCCGCTTCGAGCGCCCGCTGGATGAAAGGACGGCTCTCTTCTTCGTTCAACACCCACTCGCGCCACTGGCTCGACCCATAGGTCATGCAGCCAAGACATAAGCGGGAAACTTTCAGCCCGGTCTTGCCCAGATTTTTATAGTCCACGCCCTCTAGATGAGGGCGGGACCATTTTGGACACAGCTAGGAACGGGTGAATCGTTTCCGCACAGCCCAGCAACCGACAAGGCCGAGGCCCAAAAGACCCATGCTCATCGGCTCGGGCGTAGTGGTCGGAACGATGACGTCTCCATTACGAACCTCGAAATCGTAGCGGCCGAGAACCGTCGAATTCAGACTGTGCCCCGTCAGGCTATCCGGACCGCCATCGAGCAGCGCCCCGTTCACCAATGAACCTGCGAGCTGGTAGTAGACGTCGTTCGAACCAGCTTGCCCGTTGGAGTAGCCAGCTACTGCGGACGTGCCGCCGAGGCCATCACTTCCTCCACTCGCATCTCCCGTCTCCCACTGAATCCGGTCGTAGTTGAACTCGATGTCAAAGTTTCCGGCGCCCGTATCGGACCGATTGATCAGAATCAACTGAAAACTATTCGTCTTGTCCGTGTGCTCGTTGTAGTATCCGACACTGATCCAGTCCACGACGAACGCGGTTTGGCCGTTATAGATGGTGTTGCCGTAAGTGACTAACCCGCTGCCTGCACCGCGGGTGTCCACATCGGCGAAGAACGGTGCGATGATCGGCATGCCGACGCTACCGGCAAGCCCGTTGGGCGGGTATTCGCCCAGAGATTGTCCGAACGTGACATTGCCGTTATTGTTGACGTAAACGCCGTTGAAATTCTGACCAAAGAAGTTCACGCCAGTGCTGCCGCCTATGCCTAACGGGACAACGGATGTCGATCCATCATCGTTTGCAGGTAATACCCCCGATACGCCTGAATGGCACCACGGCCCCTGCAAATGAGGTTGCGGGCACAAACTACAACGCCGCCATTAGCAAACCAGTTGCTCGCCCGAAGCGATCCGAAAATGAAGAATAAGAAAAATGCATTAGGCCTCCGAAAGGATTCAGTCGTAAGTACCTGGCTGAGCCCGGAAGGAGAGATCAATGGATTAGGAAGTCACTTAAGTACGGAATATTCTTTCGAAGAGTGTTAGTACAGGACATCCGCGCTTGCCGATGATTCGCACGACACGGTATTAGGCGAGCACTTCTCCCTGGCCTCTGCTGATTCCGAGGGAAACGAAATGCTGAGCTATATTGACGCATGACGTTGACTGAGAAGTATCAGGTGCGAAACACCCTGTTGAGATGCTCAGCAAAATGAACTTGGTTGTCTTCAGCCCTCGCAACATCCACAAGACGACCGCCCACCTGATCGTGACTGGGTCACACGGGGCGGAATAGGCCCCCCGCCCCCGGATCAGCTCAACTCTCGACAAAAAGGGCGCATTTTGTTGAGAGTGGGCTCGCCTTGCAAAACGCCTACTT
>JAFAUR010000400.1 GCA_019243205.1 Acidobacteriaceae bacterium
ATCCGTGTCGGGCGACGCTGACAAATCCAGCGCCAGAACATCCGCCGAAAATGGCGGCATCCGCAGAGTAGCAGCCGCAACCATATAACGTGAGGACCCGAAGGCTGGAAGGCCCACCTCACGTACCATCTGATGATCAACAAGCCGGTGAATACCGACGCTCGGCAGCCGACTCGTGCACTTCGCTCTCCTTCGGCCCCTCGGTCGCGCTCTTAGATTCTCGGCCGTGACCGTTCCACCAAGAACTCCTGGAGCATGACGACGGCCTCCAGGCTGAAGCCAGAGCCAGCCAACTCTTGCTTCGGTACACTCTCATCCAGAAATCATCCCTGAAGAGGCAGCCTTGCAGCCAGTCAACTTATCTCGCGCGGTTCTTCCCTTTCTGGTCACACTAGTCGCTTCTGCTCAACAGACCGTGCCCGATATGGTCCTCTTGAATGCGAAAGTTTTTACCAGCGATACGGCCCGGCCCTACGTTGAAGCGCTCGCAATCCGTGGAGAGCGCATCGCTGCCGTCGGGCAAACGAAAGAGGTCGCTGCTCTCGCCGGAAAAGCCACCAAACGCATCGATCTCGGCGGCCGAACGGTCATACCGGGCATTAACGATGCTCATGTTCATCTAAGTGCCGCCCCCTATAGCTATGAACTCCACTTCGGCGACCTGGATCCGGACTGGCAGCAAGTCAAAGCAGCCATTTCTGCCGCGGTCTTGAAAACTCCGAAACAGACATGGATCACCGGAAGCTTTGGAACCAAAATTCTCGGCGAGGTCCGGGCAACAAGAACCGCGCTTGACGAGCTCGCGCCGGACCATCCGGTGTTGCTTCAGGATTGGACGCTACACGCGTCGTTCTTGAATACGCTTAGGTTCAGGAGGATGGGAATCCGGGAAGACGAACCAAACCCGTATTCGGGAACATACGTTCGGAATTCGACCAACGGCACATTGACCGGGATGGTGTTTGAGTTCGCGAATTTCCAACTCACTCGGCGCTTCACGCAATTAGCTAACGATGCGGAAGTAACGAAGCAGCTAAATCGGTTTTTGGAACAGCAGGCTCGGTTGGGTATCACAACGGTACAAGACATGGCTAACCTGATTCCACAGGACCGCTGCGCTGCTCTTCTTGCCAGATCAAACCCACCGATTCGGGTTCGAGTTATCTGGTTCGGTTTGACCGATGAGCATGGCCGCGTGAACTCGAAAGATCGAGCCACGCAAACGCATCCCGCGCCACTGGTCACGGCGAGCGGCGTCAAATGGATTCTCGACGGAACGCCGATCGAACGCTCTGCAGCGATGATGGAGCCGTACGCTGATGCGCCCTATAGCCGCGGCAAGCTCGATTTCTCGGAGAAGGAGATGGAGCAGATCTTACGCGACTCTTTGGCCAGAAATGATCAGCTAATGTGCCACGTTGTTGGTGACCGCACCGCGAGGGACTTCGTCACCGCACTGGATGCAACCGGAGGTAAGCAGGTGTGGTCGAAACGCCGACTTCGGATCGAGCATGGCGACGGAATCACACCCGATCTAATAGGTCGCTGTAAGGAGTTGGGTGTGGTGGTTGTTCAAAATCCGATCCACTTCTCGACTCGCGACGTGGTTCTTCCCCACTTTGGGGCTGCTCGAATCGATCGACTGTTCCCATTTCGCTCACTGCTAGATGCCGGAATCCCGTTGGCGCTGGGCTCGGATGGGCCCCCAGGGCCCACAAGCCCCTTTGTCAATATCCTGTTTGCAACAACCGATCCGATGAGACCGCAGGAGGCAATCACGCGTGAACAAGCGGTCATCGCCTATACTCGAACCGCCGCATATGCCGAATTTACACAAAAAGATAAGGGGACCTTGGAACCGGGAAAGCTGGCCGATTTGGCTGTCCTGTCACAAGACATCTTCAAGGTTTCGGCCGCCGATCTGCCCAAGACTGAATCCGTCCTGACCCTGGTCGGGGGAAAGGTTGTCTACGACGCAGGGGTGATTGCACATGCTGACCAATGAGGATTAACTGACTTTCGAGTTGTCCCGGGTAAAATTATGGGCTACTCGTCAATTAGCATCTCCAGTCTGTTTCGGTTTCCAGTGGAAGAGTGGTGGACAACACGCTCGAAAACGGCAGGGCCGACATTTGAAGCACGGCTTCGATCACGTTAGAGTCACTCTGGTGGGGGCTTCTTGTTTCTTTCCTTCCAGTAAACTCGAGCTCAATGAAGGAACAGATCTGGCCTGCGGCTTACAGAACCGTGAGAATCCGACTCGTGCTGTTACTTGCGCTCTCCGCCTTCGTCGTCGTTGGCTGTTCCACCCGGCAGGCCAGAATTCTGTCGGAAAACAAATCCGTCGTGCTTCGCTCAGAAGCGGAGCTTTGGAGTAAAGGCAATCTGGCGGCGGCCGATGGACTGTATTCGCAGGACTTTGTTTGCCATTTTGTCGTAGGCCCGGAATGGCACGGCGTGCAAGGTATCAAGGACGTGGTCGCCCGGCATCGACGTTCATTCCCCGATTGGAACGAGAAAGTCGAGGACATCGTCGCGGAAGGCGATCGGGTTGTGATTCGTTTTACCTCGACCGGCACCCAGGAAGGGCAGTTTGAGGGAATCGCACCCACGGGAAAGAAGGTGAAGATCGTCGAGGTTGCCATTTTCCGCCTGGTGCATGGCAAAATCGTCGAACAGTGGGGCGTCCCGGATCTTCAAGGTCTTTTCGAACAACTGAACAACAGCAACACGAATCGGCAGCGGCCTCAATAATTCGTCTCCAACAGCTAGTGGCTAAAATCGTCGCTCGGCTGCGCATTAGACGAGCGGGGCAACGAATGACGAGCTAACCGGAAGTTGAGTCCCGTAAGCGGGAT
>JAFAUR010000493.1 GCA_019243205.1 Acidobacteriaceae bacterium
CGAAACCGCCCCTGCCCGCATGATGTCTGCATGCTCGCCTCCCTCTCCCGCGGGCGCTTTCGATAAGGACCTAGCGTTAGACGTCAAGTGGATTATCAGTCGCACTTCCGCCTGGGCAACTGGGCCGATTTAGCCGATCACATGGTGCTGATCTCCCAATTTCGTCAGATCAATACGTTGTACTATAAGCTGACCCGGACCCGCCTAGAGGGCGGATTCCCGCCCGGGAGGACTTCCCGATGCCCATGCCATCGCTGAGCAAGGAAGCAGCTGACGTTTCTGTTCGTCCGATGCGTGAGGCGGATCTTGTTGAAGCTCGTAAGATCTTTCGCGTCGCATTCGGCACCTTCATCGGCGTGCCTGATCCGGAAGATTTCTGGGCTGACCGGGAGTACGTTTTCACGCGCTGGCGGACCGATCGTGGTGCAGCGCTAGTAGCCGAGATTCGTGGTTCTCTAGCAGGATCGAACTTCGCAACGAACTGGGGAAGTTTCGGGTTCTTCGGCCCTTTGACCGTCCGCCCGGAATTCTGGGATCAGCGTGTCGCACAGAAACTTCTGGAGTCCACGATCGACCTCTTTTCAAGATGGGGTGTGAGGGAGGCAGGCTTGTTCACGTTTGCCCAGAGTCCCAAGCACATCGGGCTGTACCAGAAGTTCGGCTTTTGGCCGAGATTTCTTACAGCGATCATGTCCAAGCGGGCAGACGCGCACAAGGGTTCAGGGCTGAAATTCTCGTCTCTAACGGAAGCCGATCAAGAGCACGCTCGCAGTGCTTGCCGCAGGCTTACTGATTCCATTTACGAAGGACTCGACGTGACATGCGAAGTCGATGCAGTGCGCTCCCAGAATCTTGGAGAAACGCTGTTGCTGTGGGACCGCGACTCGCTTGAAGGGTTCGCAGTTTGCCACTGCGGGGAAGGAAGCGAGGCTGGAACAGACACTTGCTATATCAAGTTTGCAGCCGTTAGGCCTGCGGCTGATGCCGAGAGCGCGTTCGAACGATTGTTGGACGCGTGCGAGTCTCTTGCCTCCGAGCGCGGGCTTGCGCGCCTGGAGGCAGGAGTGAACCTGAATCGGAGTAAAGCCTATCGCAACATGCTTCGGCGCGGATTTCGAACTGACATTCAGGGGGTTGCCATGCACCGCCCTGACTCACCTGCCTACAATCGACCAGACATTTTTGTAATCGACGATTGGCGCTAAGCCGCGGCCCAGTAGCGCGCGTCGATTCCGTCGAAAAATCGGGTATGCTGCCCGATATAGTTCCACCGTCGGACCCTCGGCGCGCCCGATCAAAGTGATGGGATGCGCGTTTTCCGTCAACTTGACAGTTAGGCATCCATGACGATTACGTCTTAGTCGTTCATGTTGCTCTCACCGAGTACCCTCTATATGTAGCTTGCCTAGTCTGGCGGCTTCTTCGGGCGTCTTCCCTTCCTGTCGCGCGACAATGTAGGCCGCGTACCACCCCGACCAATGGTGCTTTGGGGCCATTGGTTCGTACTCGCCATGATGCTGCTCCGTCTCAACCAAAAGCTCTGTCAGCGCTGAGACATCCAAATTGCCGAGTCCACGTCGGGGCAGGCGCGTGGTGATCTCCTGGAACAGCCAGGTATTGCCATCCAGGTCGCTGAACGTAGCAAATGAAAAGTAGCTGCGGTGACCGGGGTCCGGCCCGCTGGCGCGACCTTCGCTTTCGGGACGGAATTGAGCACCCGGTTTCAAAGCATGGAACACCTCACCGACCTCGATACCGCGGGCTACAAGCTCTTTGCGAGCAGCTTCAACATCGGAAACGATCAGGTAGAGACCTTGGGCAGAGCCCGGCGCGGCCGTCGTTATCTTCGTGCCGAATTGGACCGAGCACCCCGAGCCGGGAGGCGTGAATTGGACGACCCGGAATCCATTGTCGAATGAGAAATCTGCATCCAGCCTCCACCCAAGCTTTGTGTAAAAGGCTTTCGCGCGATCAACATCCGCGACTGGAATGACGATCACCTCGAACTTCATGTCCACGTTCGCGGCACTGACCGGTTCATTGTGAATTGCACTTGGGGTTGCCATTTTTTCTCCTATGTATTCCCCTAAATGAAAGTTAGAATTTTTGGAGCCTCGTACCAGGCCGCGACGAACCTTCAGAGTCAATTCGCCTATGCGGCTACCCGGCTGATGAAGAGCGTGCCGCTCTCGCTCCGCCGTTCCGGGCTTCGATGGCGTTGACCGAGTTGGCAAACGCCTTTTTCAAAACGCCCTTGCCGATAGTCCCGAGCACGAAGCCGAGCAGCCGTCCCTTGAGGTTCTTGCCGTCGCGTACGACGACCACGTCGATGTCGGTCAAACCATCGGGACGACGTGTGAAGGTGTAGGTGTGGCCAGACGCGCCTCCCCACGTGTTGGAGTCGGTCGTCGTGAGGACGACGTGGTTGGGATCGGACCAGTCGTAGTGCAGGCGTTCCCAGATGCCACCTGAGCCTTCTGTGACGTCGGCCTGCGAGGGGCCACGGTCATGCACCTTGAGGTAATCGTCGGCGCTGTTGCCAAAAAGCTTCGAGCGGCCAGGCCCGAAGTCGGTGAGCCCGGCGACGTACTGCTCGGGCGTCGAGGTAGTTGTCTGGTGCAGGTGGATCGTGGACATGCGTCCTCCTTACTGGCGGTGTCACACCGTTCATTTGTCGTGCGGTAAACAGTTGGGTTTTCCCCGTGGTGGATTCACGGATTCTACTAGCGAGTTGTTGAGCGGCTAGCATTGTGAACCAACCTCACATCGTCAGAACGACGCGGAACTGTGCGTTGCCGCTCATCATTCGCGCGTAGCCCTCAGCCGCTTTTTCGAGTGGGTAGGTTTCGATCATCGAACGCACGCCGCTCAACTCGGCGAATCGAAGCGTGTCCTCGGAATCGGCCGGCGTTCCGGCAGCCCAACCTTGAATCGTTTTACTTCCAAAAATGAGCTGTGGCGGTGTAACTTCAATCGGGTCAAAAGCTGCACCGATCACCATGAGCTTCCCGTTCGGCCCCAGGCCGTCGATCAGTTCGGACATTGCCTTAGAGTTTGGGGCCGTCGCTAGAATCACCTGGGCGCCGCCCATTTTTTGCAGTTCCTGTGCTGCGCTCGTCGCTTTGCTGTCTATGTATAGGCTCGCTCCGAGTTTCTTCGCGAGCGCCGCGTTTTCGGACCCGCGACCGATGGCAGCTACCTTATATCCAAACTTATTTGCGAATTGAATTCCGAGATGGCCCAGGCCGCCGATCCCCTGCACCGCAACAAGATCGCCGGGAAGCGCCCCGCTATGCCGCAAAGAGTTGTATGTCGTGATGCCGGCGCAGAGCAGCGGCGCTGCTTCGACGGCGCTCAGGGTATCCGGTATCGCGGCTAATGCCTCGACGGGCGCCACCATGTACTCCTGATATCCACCGTCGTACGTAATACCTGGAATTTTCACGTTCCGGCAATTGCGAAAATCTCCGCGTCGGCACGATGGACACGTGCCGTCCTGGCCGCCGTGCCAACCGACACCGATGCGCTGTCCCTGCTTCCACTCGGAAACACCGGCACCTAGTTCATCGATGGTGCCCGCGACTTCGTGTCCCGGGACACGGGGATATTGAATGCCTGGCAAGCCGCCTTCTTTCGTGAGCACGTCGCTGTGGCAAATCCCACAGGCCTGAACTTTGATGCGCACTTGTCCTACGCCCGGCTTAGGAATCTCGCGCTCGACGATCTGGAAATCTGCTCCCGGACTGGGAATCTGCGCCACCTTCATCGGCGCCGTTGCAAGTTTTGTAGCTGGCATAATGCCTCCTAAGAATTCAGTAGACTCTCTTACCTCGTTACTCAAAATGACTTCCAGCTCGACCGGGGCGCCGAGCGGAAGACTTGCGACTCCATACACCAAGCGGCAAGGCTCTTGGCTTTGCCAACGACGTCTTGCAGCAGTGGCGACGCAGCCTCGGGCCTTCCCGTCCACCGGTAGTGTGAAGCGCAGCGGTGTACAAAAGGAGAGGGGGTAGTTACGGTGCTCATCGTTCGTCCAACTCGGATAGTATACTTCCGCTACGCTGCCGGCGTTCGGGCCGACGTGAGCATGTGATTTCTCGAGCCGGGATCGAGAAATTCGCCCCACACGATCTAGCGCGGACTTTTTGTCCGCCTCTGTCACGAAGCCGGCGGCGAACTAGACCAGATGAATTTTGTCCTTGGCCATGTATGAGGGCCCTTGGCTGCAAGCCGCGGATCCGCAACGCCTTCAATGACCGAATCGGAATCGGGCCTCGGCAGAGAGCGGTTCGCCCAGATGCGGGAGTACCTGACCGCCGCGAACAAGGAAATGCCTAGCGAATGACGCTGCGGATGATTTCGTTCAGCGAATGCGTGCAGCATTTCTCAGCTCCGACGGAGATGTTCTCCTTCATCGTCAGCTCCGCTTCTTATCCCTGAGATCGTAGAACATCCGGCCTGAATCAGCCGTCGCCTAAAAACCCTGGAGGTATCGATGAAAGCGTTGATCTATCGCGAGACGGGTGAACCGAAGAGCGTATTGAAACTGGAAGAGATCCCTCCTCCGCCTTTAGACCCTGGCGAAGCGCTCGTCCGAGTGCTGCTGAGCCCGATCAACGCATCGGATCTGCACATGGTGCGCGGGCGCTATGGCTATCAGCCGGAGTTGCCAGCCAGCCCGGGCATTGAAGCTGTCGGGATTGTGGAGGCAGTAGGGCCAGGCGTGCAAGGTCCGAGTGTTGGAACTCGCGTAGTTTTCGTTGACACGTGGAACACCTGGCGCGAGCAGATCATGTGCCCAGCGGACAAACTTGTGCCCGTTCCAGACGGCCTGGACGATCCGGTGGCCGCCACCTCCTACATCAATCCTTTGACGGCTTGGGCATTGACGAGATCAAGTCACAATCTTAAGGAGGGCAACTGGCTCCTACAGACCGCGGCTGCATCGAGCGTCGGGAAGTTCGTGCTTCAGTTAGCGCAGCAGTATCGATTCAAGACAATCAACGTCATCCGGCGGCGCGAGCAGGAAACAATCATACGGAACCTTGGAGGCAACGAGGTAATCTCCACGGACGATCAGGATCTCAGGGCACGTCTGCAGGAATTGACTGCCGGCAACGGCATTGAACGAGCGATTGACTGCGTTGCCGGGGAACTTGGCGCGGAGATTGCCCGCAACCTCGCTCCCGGCGGAACCATGCTCGTGTATGGAGCCCTTTCCAGTCATCGGCAGACGGACCCCTCAAAATTCATCATGCCGCTCTTTGCTCCGCGTTTGATTTATTCGACAGCAACGGTTCGCGGATGGTGGCTTCCGCGTTGGGTGCTTTCCCAGCCGCTCGCCGAAGTGCGGGCAGCGACAAGCAATCTTCTCACCATGTTGTCGAACGGGACACTTACGCCGCCCGCGATTGTGCGCTATTCACTTAAGGACTTCCAAGAGGCAATACGGCTAGCCGATGGTGAGGCAGGACAGCAGAAGGTCTTGCTGGACTTCTCCGAAAGGGCAGCATAACCTGTTGAGCCTCGTGGCGGTCGTCGCGAACCAGGCCGTAGCGTTTGAAAACTCCATGTTGACGGATAGTCGCCATCGCGCGGATGTGGTTCGTGCTCGCGCTGTACTTGAATCTGATTCAATACGGCTGATGGCCAAGGCGCAATCACGAAAGCTTCCTGCGAGAAATGTAGGTGGCAAGGAACCTGTCAGCACGGCAGAAGCTGAGGGTCAAGGAATAGTGGCGGCGGCAATGCTCAGCTTTTTGAAGGAGATCGGTGGAACTCAAATATGGACGGAAACGGACTTGTCGAGCGCACTGAAAGTCAGCTCGTCGTGGGCAAAAGGAGCCACAGCCGTGCTTCAGCTCCAAGGTTTATCGAGCCTGCCGGTCATGCGGGCAAATGGAAAGTCAGCGAGCAAGGCCAGCTCGTATCTGGCGCAAAGTCTCCAAGGTTCACTGGAAAAAGCATCGAAGACGCACTCGCCGGTCTTCGCGATCGGATTCACACAGTTGATGGCGATCCAGATGCCACTTACAAAATTACAGAGGCTGTTGCGTTCGGAGACTTTCTGGGCGATCGAGCACGGGTTCAGGCGGCGGATGCAGGAATTCGCCTTGTCCCGAAATCTGAGGACGCCGCGAAGCCGTCCGCCAAAGAGCACACTGCCGACCTCGAGTTTCTCAAGCAACTTCGTGGAAAAGTCGCGCTTCTGCATATCGTTTCTTACGAGAACTGGATGAGCGCCAGATCTCACGTGCGGCTTTTGTGAGACGTATCTTGGGAGCATGGAATCAAGAAGCTGCGCTATCTGTCATCAGCCGCTACCGGGAAACTCAAAACTGACGTCTGCTTCTGTTCCGGCGCAAGAAGCCCTGCAGAACGGATGGAACGGGCACCACAACCCCGATGGCACAGTAACGGTGGGTATGTGCCTGCAATGCCAAATCGATCGGTCAAAGAGTCGGACCCAGCGAGAGTTGAATGCTGCTTTCATGCGCAATTACGGGTTAGGCGAAGAGAGCTGATTGCTCGGTTGAATCTTCTGGCTCTCGAAAATTACTCAGCCCCACGCCGATAAGCCGAAAATGCTGGCCCGCGTCGAGCCCAACCCGCTCGCGAAGCGATAAAGCGATGTTGATTAGTTCTTGGCACGATGCGGGTGGCGAAAAGGGTGTGCTGCTACGCGTCAGAATCTTGAAGTCACTCGTCTTCAGCTTAAGAACGACGGTGCAGGCAACCCGCGATTCCTTGCTGGATGTTGCCCAAACCTTTTCCGCCAGGCGGCGGATCATCGGCTCTGTTTCCGCCAAGAGGACATCTTGCTCGAATGTATCTTCGGCTGATATCGACTTAGTAGGCCTGTTGGGAACGACTTCATTACGGTCGGTACCGCGAGCCAGTTCGTAGAGACG
>JAFAUR010000609.1 GCA_019243205.1 Acidobacteriaceae bacterium
GACGCGGCATCTCTCCAACATTCTGCGGGCGTATTCGAGATCATTCTGCAGGATCACTGTGATCATTCCGCCGAAGGCATCCATCTGACTCGCCGCTAGGCCATGCTGCGGATGTGAAGGCAATCCCGGATAAATCACGCGATCAACGGATGGATGTCCCTCCAGCCATTCGGCCAGGTTCTGTGCATTATGACAATGCCGTTCCATGCGCAGATGAAGCGTCTTCAGCCCGCGCAAGACGAGAAATGAATCGAAGGGCGCCGCCACCGCTCCGACCGCATTCTGCAGAAAGGCCAGCCGCTCCGCTAATTCTTCATTTGCCGCGACCGCCACCCCACCGACGATATCCGAATGCCCGTTCAGATATTTCGTCGCCGAGTGAATCACTAAATCAAAACCGAAATCGATCGGTCGCTGCAAATAGGGGCTCGCAAACGTGTTATCTGCCACGGTGAGGAGGTTATGCTCCTTCGCAAAGGCAGATACGGCCCGCAAATCGACGATCTTCAGCAGCGGGTTTGACGGGGTCTCGACCCAGATCATGCGTGTATTTGGCCGCAGCGCCTCCGCGATATTCTCCGGTTTCGACATGTCGACGAAGCTGAACTGCAAACCCGCCGAGTTCCTCCGCACACGCTCAAACAAGCGGAATGTTCCACCATACAGATCATCGCTTGCGATGACATGATCCCCGCTATTCAGCAGATCGAGCGCCGTCGACATCGCCGCCAGTCCCGAAGCAAAAGCAAATCCGCGCACACCGCCCTCAAGATCCGCCACGCATCTCTCGTAGGCAAACCGTGTCGGATTCTGCGAGCGCGAATACTCAAATCCCCGGTGCACTCCCGGACTCTGCTGCACATACGTGGATGTCGCGTAAATCGGAGTCATGATGGCGCCCGTCGAAGGATCGGGCTCCTGCCCGGCATGAATGGCGCGCGTCCCAAATTTGTAACTCATCTCGTTATTGAAGTTTCCGCCGCAAGTAACTTAAAAGATCGGACCGTGCAATCAAACCTAGAAATGAATCGTCGTCCGTCACCAACGCGATCAGCCCGCGGTCCAGAATCCCGTAAACCGAATGAATCGGCTCATTCGCCGAAATGGTCTCCAGCCGGCTCGTCATCGCCTCGCTCACAGGAGATTGAAATTTGCTCGCATCACCGTGAATTGCGACGAGCAGGTCCGATTCGTCCAGCACGCCCACACAGCGCCGGTTGTCGACCACGGGCACTTGCGAAATATCCGCCATGCGCATCCGTTGCCACGCGGTCAGCAAGGTATCCGCAGGCTTTACGGTAATTACTCCGCCTTCCTCATACCGCCTCGTCACGAGCTCACGCAGGGTCCCGCTAGCCGGTCGCGGAGTGTAGCCCTGGTCCGCCATCCAGTAGTCGTTGTACATTTTCGACAGATACTTTGAACCGGTATCGCAGATAAACGTCACGACCCGCTTGCTTTCCGTCTGTTCACGGCAATACCGCAACGAGGCAGCCAGCAGCGTACCGGAGGAAGGGCCGCCGAAAACGCCCGTCGTCTTTAGTAGCTCGCGGCCGGTTTGAAAACTTTCGGCATCGGGAACGCTGTAGGCGCGCCGTACTCGCGAAAGGTCCGCAATGGCAGGCACGCAGCTTCCCCCGATCCCTTCCACCGCATAGCTGCCCGATGGCACGAACTTTCCTGTATTCACGAACTCCGCCAGTGACGAGCCTATCGGGTCCGCAAGCACCATCTCGCAGTCCGGTTGCACACGCGCGAAGAACCGGCTCAGTCCCGTTAACGTGCCTCCCGAGCCGATCCCGCACACCACGGCGTCGACACGATGATCCATCTGGTGCCAGATTTCCGGTCCTGTCGTCACTTCGTGTGCAAGAGGATTCGCCTGATTTCCGAATTGATTGATGTGATAGCCGCCCGGCACTTCGCGCGCGATTCGCGCCGCCATGTCCTGGTAGTAATCGGGATGGCCCGGGTTAACATCGGATCGCGTCAGCATAATCTCCGCGCCCAGCGCCCGGGCATGCGCGATCTTTTCCGATGACATCTTGTCCGGAATAACCAGAATCAGGCGATACCCCTTGATTGCTGCGACGAGCGCCAACCCGATGCCCGTATTTCCGGCAGTCGCCTCTACAATTGTCTGCCCCGGAGAGAGCGCGCCGCTCTGTTCCGCAGCTTCGATCATCGACACGGCCATGCGGTCTTTGATCGATCCGCCCGGGTTTTGCGATTCAAGCTTGAGAAAAAGTTCGCACGGGCCGGTATCGTACCCGGTCAGTTGAACGAGAGGCGTGTTTCCGATCAGGCTGAGAGTGGGAGGCGTGGGCGGTTCCGGCATAGGTTCGGAGCCGCGTATCGGCCCTTCCTCAGATTAAGACCTCGTCTCGCGAGCATCGTTTCGGAACGAGTCCATTACTGAACACTACTCGTCAGATCGCCTTCTGAAGACCAATAGAGCGCATTGAAAAACAACGGCAAGGTTGCATGCGTTTGCGCGCGATGCTGGGGCCTCAACCCGAACAACACAACTTTTCCGGGGTTGAGATCAATCGCAACCACAGCCGCGCGACCGCGCATCAGATCTTCCCCGCGCAACCAGCCTGACGCCCGCACGTCCTCGTTCGGATAGCGCGCAATTACGCTGACCTTCTGTGAAGAAAAGCCATCGGTCAATTGGAAGAAAGGTGAATTGATGTAAAAACCGTAGGTGGCGGGGGCCACGCCCGCTCCAATCGGACTTGTCGGATCCACTTGGACGTTGACAATGGTCCCTGGCGCGAAGTGTTGCTCGCGACTGGCCGTTCGTTTCAGATCCTTCACGGGCAGCGGTAGCTTATCAATCAGCAGATTCGAAGCGTCACCGAGGGCGATCAAGGTTCCCCTGTGATTGACAAACTCGTGCAGCGACTTCCACCCATCGTCGCCGATGCCGCCGCGATACTCGGGGACGATGCTCTTGTAGTCCAGCCCTTCCAGGATTTCTTTCGGCCGCTGGTCAGGCAGCACAATCGCGTCGAACTTATCCCGGAGTTTCCCGGCTTTCACGTCAGCGTTATGCAGCACCGTGTAAGTGAATTGATAGTGGTCCAGCACCCAGCGCGTCCAGCCTTCATCCATATTGGCCGTCCACGCTTGGTAAATCGCGATGCGTGGTTGGTGCAAGGAGGTTCCAATCGATTGTGCTCGCTCGGGAACATTCGAGCCGTTTGCCGGAACTAATTCGAAGCCACTCGTAGCCTTCGTCCAGACCTCCGGCTTCGTTTTCGCATTTACAAATGAAATTCCTTCCGAATTCGACTTAGTAATTGAGACTGCCGCCCCGCTCTGTAGCAATCGATTGACGACAATCGCGCTATCGGCGCCGTTGTACGGAAAGGACCAGGTATCGGATGCTTTACGGAACGCAAGTGTTAGGGGCGGTCTTCTATCCAGCTTTTCGATTGCGGCATCCTTGCTGAGCGGTGTTTTGGCATAAGGCGTTTCTACTCCAAACTGCAGCCCAAGCGACCACGCGGAGACGTCATAAGGCGGTTCAGGCGGCGCCTGCGGGGAGCGTCTCACTTCCGGATAGGTCTGTCGTTCGAGCAGATCTTTCGCATACCGCCCGAATACCTGGTCGAACGGAATTACGAACGTTCCCGCCTCATATTTTCGGCCGTCCTGCTCAAATTCATGCGTCGCCCGATACACTTCCACTCCGCCGATTTGCAGCTTCTCCACCAGCTCTTCGGCTTCCTTGGGATCGTGCTGGGTCGCGGTCGGAATCAGGGCCGCATAGGCTTTCTCTTTTCCGTTACCGATTGTGCCTGCGCTGCCGGCTTCGATCGTATGCAGATTGACATCGTAGATTTCGCGAAGCAAAGTGGCACGGGTGTCTGCCGCCGCGTCCAGAAGCGCATAGGTGGCAGTCAATTCGTAGTCCACGATGTCCCGCAGGGTCCATTTCCCGCCGAGCCACGGTCTCGGATATTCTGTGCGCGCCGTAATGTCCTTCGGTGCGGGAAGCGGTGCGTCAGGATGCTCAAACATCCTCCGTCTTTCCGCTTCAAAGGCCTCAGGGCCAGCTGGTGCCCCAGGGGCCGCCGGCTTCGATGGATCCGCTTTCTCCTGTATGATGGGCGTCGCTATCCGCGCGCTCGCCACTTCCGTCAATAAACCCACTTCGTTGTGCCACCATCCGGTCCAGGCCATCGCTCCCGGCCAGAAATTGGTGTAGGTGGAGTTGTAAATGATCCCGGTTCTGCCCTCCGCTTCTAATGCGGCTGCCTGTTGTTGTCCGTAAATGGTGTTTAACCGGTAAATCAAAGGATCGACGTTCGGGTTGATCGGATCTGTCGCGGGCATCGTGAAGATGCGTGCGCCCGAACTACCCTGCTGATGCTCATCAAGCCAGATTGACGGGAACCAGTCGTGCCAAAGGAGTTCCGCGACCATCCTGCTCTCCTTCTGCGAAAACAGGTACTCGTCGCGGTTGTCGTCGTGCCCTACGTATGGATGCCACAGTTTCGGAAGGGGGCTGGCCTCGAATGGCGTGTTGACGTTCTTGTTGTACCAATCGGTGAC
Source organism: Acidobacteriaceae bacterium (assembly GCA_019243205.1). Lineage (GTDB taxonomy): Bacteria > Acidobacteriota > Terriglobia > Bryobacterales > Bryobacteraceae > Bog-105. The sequence goes on from JAFAUR010000609.1 coordinate 4,564, forward strand.
CAGAATCTGGCCGTCAGGATTCAAAGACGGAACCAGCAGGAACACGACGTTGTCGAGAATGTTCTTGATTCGCGCCGAGTTGTCGGTTGCCAGTTGATGGACCAGTTCCACGACCATCTGCGACGATCCGATTTCGGTGGAATGGACATTGTTTGTTATCAAAACAACCGATTTCCCGGATCGAAATATTTCGTCGCGGTCGGCGGCGCTCGGCTGTCCACCCTGAAAGTAAAGCTTGCGTTCTAATGCCTTGAGCTGGTCGAGATTCTTCAGATTTTCCGCCGAACTGATCTCCAAAACGACGAATGGGTTGCCCGACGTGGTTGGCCCCACATTTCGAACCCGCACGCGATCCGAATTCTTCGACACGACCTGGAAATACTCCACGATCCGGTCATATCGGGCGAGTTTCTTGTCCGTACCCATCCTGAATCCGAAGAACTGCTCCGGGGTCGGCAATTCTGCCGCATGCAGCATTAACCCGGGGGATCCGCAAACGAACAGGACTGCGCAATTCAGGAGGAGACGAGAAAACTTGCTGTTCCAGCCTGTCCGATTTGTCGGACGCGCAAAGTCAGTCGGCATGACGCGAAGGATAGCTACAAAGTGCAACGGAAGTCAATTGAGAGGCGTTGAACGGGGCTGCCGGGCGTTGCTATCCCCGTCTCGCAAGATTCCAGATACAATTCTCTGGAGCACTTAATCGATCCGGGCGTCCTCTGGTGTGTCTGATAAATGAACCGTTGTGCGGCCATCACGTCTTCTTGTCTGTTTCTTTCGGCAACGGTCTTGCGCCTGAGCGTTGCTGCAGTCGATTCGCTCACAACTTTCAACCTCCACTCATTCTCCAGTAAGCGTTGCTTACGCAGATCCTGGCAGCAGTTAAATCAAGAGCTCCCGTTAGTGAACACTATGCACACGCGCAACAGAGTCTATTTCTTCTCAACCGCATTCTTCCTTTCTTTTGGCCTCACTTTTCTAGTGGCTCAAGAGGGAAGCGAAAAGGTTTCGGATGCCGATCAGCAGCAGATCGTGAAAATGGCGGAGGGGATCCGCAAAGCAATCGTTACTCTGCCACAATACGGCGTTTTCGACTATCTTCATTTCGGCATAAAGAACCGCAAGGTAACTCTTTTTGGCTATGCGTCGCGACCGATCTTGAAGTCGAGTGCCGAGAATGTGACGAAAAAGGTCCCCGGCGTGGAATCAGTAGATAACCAGATCAAGGTCCTTCCGCTATCTCCGAACGACGACCGGATCCGGGCCGCCGTGTATTTCAACATCTATTCGTATCCGATGCTGCAAAAGTACACGAACAATCGCGGTCCGGGGCGCATGGGGCCATCCGTCGCGCGTCGTGCCGGAGGCATCACCAACGATCCGCCTATAGGCTGGCACGCGATTAGCATCATCGTCGAGAATGGGAATGTCATTTTGAAGGGCGTTGTCGACAACGCGAGCGACTTCGCAGTTGCGGAAATGAGAGCCAATATCACCTCGGGAGTGTTTAGCGTCGACAACGATTTGGAAGTGGTAGGGGGCAAACAAAAATAGCCGCCCCGCAGGCTACCTTTTGCCGCGATTGTAGAATTGGCCTTAGAGGCGTGATTGTTCTGAGTGCCTGTTCCCGCGCAACTTCCCGAAACGAAAGCCTCCGGTAAAGAGCAGTCCGGCGAGCCCGCGCTTGCCATCTATTACGAACACCCGCGCTGGTTCCAGCCGTTGTTCGACGAACTCGCTCGCCGAAATGTCCCGTTTCACAAGCTGCACGCTGACACTCATTTCTTCGAACCCGGAGAGCCCGTTCGCATTCCCGTTCTCTTCAACCGGATGAGCCCATCCGCCTATCGACGTGGGAGCGGCAGTGACATTCTGTACACGCTCAACTATCTCGAGCATCTCGAATCGAACGGCGTGCGAGTCATCAATGGCACGCGGGCATATCGTTATGAGATCTCCAAGGCTGCTCAGCTTACGCTTTTGGCTCAGCTGAATCTTCCTTTCCCTCGAGCCCGCGTCATCCACCGTCACGAGGATGCTCCAGTCGCTGCGCTCGGGCTCCGCTTTCCCGTCGTGATTAAACCGAATATCGGAGGAAGCGGCGCCGGGATCATACGATTCGACTCACCAGAGGCTTTGGAAGATGCCGCTCGCTCTGGCAGTTTCGAACTTGGTCTCGATGGCATCGGGCTCGTTCAGGAGTTTATTCCGGCGCGCGGCGGGCACATAACGCGGGTCGAGGTTCTCGATGGCAAGTTCCTGTACGCGATCAAGGTGTATCTGAGTGGGCAGACTTTCGACTTGTGTCCAGCCGATCTCTGCCGCACAACACCCGCTGTAGCAGTGGAGAACGCCTGCCCTGTCGAAGCGCCTAAAACGGGTCTGACGGTAGAAGGCTACACTCCTCCACTCGCTGTGATCGAAGCCGTCGAACGAATCACGCGTGAGGCGGGTATCGAGGTTGGCGGCGTCGAGTACACCATCGACGATCGCGATGGCCGACTTTACTACTACGACATCAACGCCCTCTCAAACTTCGTCGCGGAAGCGCAGCAGGTCGTAGGCTTCGACCCCTTCCCTCGTTTAGCCGATTTCCTGGAACAAGAGATCGACCGTGCCGAGAGGTAGCACGGTGGAGCCGCGCGAATTGGCGCATTTAGTTTCTGCGGATGAATTCCGCTCGGTGCTGGCACTGTTCCCTTCTGGCGTCACCGTCGTCACTCGCCGGCTTTTGAACAACAGTCCGTACGGGATGACGGTCAGTTCATTCACCTCCGTTTCCCTCCGGCCGCCGCTTGTGCTGGTTTGCATCGACAAATCCGCCACATTCATCAGTGATCTTCCGCCCCGCCTTCCGCTCGGCATAAATATGTTGAGCGAAGATCAGCAATCGCTCGCCGTTCAATTTGCGGAGCGAAAGGACGAGGACCGGTTTCGCGATGTCGAGTGGTTCAGCGGCTGGAACGACGTTCCAGTCCTGAAAGGGACAGTTGCTGCCTTCCTTTGCTCGCTGGAACAAAGCGTGGAAGCAGGCGATCACCTGATCCTTATCGCCCGCGTTCATGAAATTTCTCAACACGAGGGCCGGTCTCTTGTCTGGTGCGAGCGAAGTTACCATTGTCTTCCTCCACCGCCTGATCAAACTCGTTTATAACCCGTATAAGTTTCCATCTAACTTTTACAAACTCACGGATTGACGAGTTCCCGTAAGTCACCTTATACTTTCCAAATACCGGTTAGATCCTTCGCTTTCTGGGTCCGAGTCAAGCCTGCCTGCAGTGTCTGCCCAGGCGACGGTAACTTATCAGGACTTTGGGGGTAACGTGTTCCGTATTCTCTGTCGTTCGGCTGCTACGCTAGCCTGCGCGCTTTCTTTGTTTCCACTCAGTGGAGTTGCACAAACCGTCCGCGGCACAATACTGGGAACTGTCACGGACTCCAGCGGCGCCGTCATCAAAGGCGCCACCGTCACTGCGCGCCAGACCGCAACCGGCCTTGTTCGCACGGAAGTTACGAACGATGTCGGCGAGTACTCGATTCCTCAGCTTCCTGTCGGTCCGTACCTCGTCACGGTTGAGCAGACAGGATTTAAGAAGACCGAGCGGACCGGAATCGAACTTCGCGTCGATGACCGCCTCCGGATCGACGTTACTCTGCCCGTGGGCCAACTCACCGAAACCGTCGCCGTCGAGGCGACGAATCCCGTTGTCAATACCGATTCGTCGACTCTGGGTAATGTCGTCGATAATCGTAAAGTTACGCAGTTGCCTCTTAACGGACGCAACTTTCTGCAATTGAATCTGCTGGTTCCCGGTGCCAACCAGGGCGTCAAAGGTTCTCAGAATCAGACGCAAGGCGGATCAATCTCGGTTAATGGGGCTCGTGAGCAATCCAATAACTTTCTCTTGGACGGCATGGATAACAACGATCTTGCCATCAATCAGTACGCGGTAGCTATTTCCACTGAAGCAATTCAGGAGTTCAAAGTTCAGGCCAGTACTTATTCGGCTGAGTTTGGCCGCAGCCCCGGGGCCCAAATCAACATCGCCACAAAAGCCGGGACCAACGAAATCCATGGCGT
>JAFAUR010000718.1 GCA_019243205.1 Acidobacteriaceae bacterium
GATGTTGATAATCCTGCCTCCACCTCCTTGCTGGATCATCTGTTTCGCAGCGGCTTGAGAGACCAGAAAAGGACCAAACAGGTTAATGTCAATGATCTTACGTGCCTCGTTGAGCGGGTAATCCACGAAAGCATACTTCCGCTCAATGCCGGCGTTGTTGATGACAATGTCGAGCCGCCCAAACTCACGCACTGCGCTCTGTATCAGGTTTTGTACTTGATCGGGATTAGATACGTCTGCTTCTACCGCAATCGTGCGTCCGCCACTTGTCCGAATCGCCTCTTCCGTTTCCTTAGGAGCGTCCGGCTTCCCGACGTATCCACTACCACCGCCGCACCCTCCGTTGCGAACCGTTCCGCGATTCCTTGCCCGATGCCCGTGGCCGAACCCGTGATAATCGAACCTTGTCTTTCAGTCTCATGTGGTGTCCTCAATTATTGGAAACCTGACTCGAACGGAGAGTTTCGGTCAAGCAGCGCACAACTACAGATCGTTGCTCGTCTAGGGCCGCGAGCTCGATATTCGTATTCAACCGCTGTGGTCGGGCGGCCAAAAGCGCCTACCCACGAAGGGTTTCAAATGTACAGCCGAGCCTGGGCGAACGGTTGCCCTTCCGATACGTCGAAAAGTGCGCGGTCGAGCTGCTCAAGCGGCCATTGCATAATTAGGTTGCGAGATCGACGACGTATTTGTTCCATCAACGTCGCATTCGGACGTATGTTTCCGCTGCTTTGTCTTCGGACGCCGCCGCATCGATACCGACACTTCGTAGGAAATGTATCGCTTTTATGCATCGCCTACGCCAACGTTCTCGTTCTTCTTCACTTGGCTCGGAAAATTCGTCAGGTTTCCCGCCGGCATGAGTGTCTCCTCGAGTGTTCTCAGCAACGAGATCGAGGAATCCCACAACTGGTGAACGGACGCCGCGTTCTGGAGCCAGGAATAGCTTTCCTCTGAAAGTGCGGCCTGCAGCAAAGATACGGTGTCAAGCGCCGGCAATGTCATCCGCCATGGTGAGTATTGCGGTTCCGGGAATCGAAAATAGAATAGAACTGGATAGAAGTCGTGAGACTCACGGATTCTGACCATCTGGTCGGCAATGGTGGCCAAATCGGTTCGGGCGAAAAGCAGCGCCTTACAACGTCGGAACCCCGAAGAAAATCGAAACTGGTTCGGCCCGCTTCTCCGATTTCGACTGGAGCGCCGACGGACGCTCTCTCATCGCCTCAGTACCTGGCGGTCTGGTGCGTGTGCCCGCATCTGGCGGCGCGGTTCAACCACTTCCGTTCCCGGACGGAAGCCAGCCGACCGTTGCCCTTCGCGGCAACCGGATGGTGTACATGCAACGAGTCCAGGACAGCGACATCTTTCGCGTGCCCGGATCGTCCGGCAGTGGCTCTGTGAAGGATCTGATCTCGTCTACACGCCGCGAGTCCGCTCCGCAGTACTCGGCCGACGGCACGCGCATTGCCTTCATTTCTGATCGCACCGGTTCGGACGAGATATGGATTTCCGACAGCAACGGCAGCGACTGGCGACAGATCACGTCCTTTGCAGGACCAGCAGTCGGTTCGCCGCGGGGGTCGCCCGACGGTAAGTGGATCGCGTTTGATTCCACAGCAGGCGGCCGAGCGGGAATTTACATCGTGGGCGCGAGTGGAGGTGCGGTTCGTTGCATCACATCGCCCGGTGTAGCTTGCGTGCGGCCGTCGTGGTCGCAGGATGGCCGTTGATTTACTTCGGATCGGACCAGAACGCCGGTTGGCAGATTTGGAAAACCACGCCAGAAGGTGCGCCGCCCATCCAGGTGACCCGCGATGGAGGAAGGAAAGCGTTTGAAGCGCCTGCAGATATATTCCTCTATCATTCGAAAGCACCGCCGGCCAAAGGAATCGGGCGAATAGCCCTCGATAGTGATCCCGAATTAAGGCCGCGCGAGGAAAAGGTCAGCGATTTCGGGCGTCAGGGATCCTGGGCTGTCGGCGGCCGCGGCATCTACGATCTGAATGCAACAGGCCAACTGATGTTCCAGGAGTTTTCCATGATGCGTTCTTGTCAAATCCCAACGCCTGGCCTGCAACTCGGGCTCCCGAACCTCATGGGTGCGGTGCCGGATGATCGATGGGTTTTGCTGACTGCGCTGGTTCGGTCTGGAGATGGTTTGATGTTGGTTCGAGACTTCCAGTAGCGCGGAAGCGCCTGACTTGTAGCTTGTGCCCGGCGATCCGCGGATGTAGATTCAACTCATGAGAAAACCGGCCGGGATCGAGTCGCACGGTTGGACCTATTTTCTCGATAAGTGCGCAAGGAAGCAGGGGCGCGATGTGGGCGGCCTGCAGCCGCCGGGCTTAGGTGGTTTCTGCGGCACATGCGTAGATTTGTTGCTTATCTCGCATTCCCCGCTTGTTTACAGTAACAGCTCCGAGGCTCTTGGACAACTCC
>JAFAUR010000799.1 GCA_019243205.1 Acidobacteriaceae bacterium
ATCTCTCCCTGCCGAAAAGTCCTATCTACCATGGGGGGCAAAACGCTTGAGCTGCGTACAGAGGCCTTCCAACGTTTTCAATCATGTGAACCTTGGCTTGCCGGCCGATTATATTGACTAGGGTGGCGCTGGACAAACCACCAGGGTGCAGGTGCCCATGCGCCAGATGCAGTTCGGCCCGTAAGCGTCAGAGCAACCCATCTGTTTCGTGCGAGCAGGGAGTGCTGAAGTTGGAGCATGAGTGGAAAGCAGATGGAGGGAGTGCGGCATCGCCGAAGCCAGGAAGAAGTCGAGCGACTGGTGAAGGAGTACGAGGCGAGCGGGCTAGGGCGACAGGAGTTTTGTAACAAGCATGGACTGTCGCTATCCACGCTGAACCGGCACCGCAAGCGGAAGCGTTCGGCCTGCCCTTTCAGTTCTGAGAGGGATGCCTTCTAAAAACCTTGTATTAGCCAGGCGTTGCTGTAATGGTCTGCGCCAGTCAGCGCGAGATAGCGGCCGTCCGGGGAAGGCACGGCGGCGATGAATGCACCACCGCCTAGCTCGCTGGACTTCGAAACCACCTGCGCGCCGCCTTTCAGATCCACATACAGCAGAGTGCCGCTTTGCGAATTCACGGAACCGCAGTACAGTCCTTTCCCATCAGGTGACCAATCCATACTCGCGATGTTCGGCCAATTCTTCACTGCGATCTCGCGGTCCAAGCCCCCTACAAGGGAAAGCAAGCGAATATGAATCTCAGGTTCGTCTCCCCTCGCGATGGCGAGAATGGTTCCATCGGGAGAAAGCCCCCAACTGAAACCGGCCTGAGGAGTTTTTTCCACAGTCCTGAGCAGCTTACCTTTACCTTTCAGCAGGTCGAGCGCCGTAACGGTAAGCCGCGCGCCGTTCTGATCCCCCTCGATGACCACGCAGCGACTTGCTGGGGCGCGGGCGCATGGATAATCCGCGAGCTGACCTTGCGGATTTTCGTACAACAGGCTAGGAACTCCGCCGTTCACGGAAAGCCGCATCAGCCGGGACCGACGGGACCGGCCATTTCCCGTCAACGAAGTTTCCGAGTAGAGCACCCAAGAGCCATCGGGGCTGACACGGATAAGGTTCGCGTTTTCTCGTCCCTGGATTAACGGCTGGGCGTTATTATCGGCAATTTCTTGTTTGAAGATGCCCCATTTCCCGCCACGGTTTGAAGTGAAAAGGACGGCTTTGCTGTCTGCGGTCCAGGCTGTCGCCCAGTTAACTGCTTCGTCATTGGTCAAATTCCGCGGAGGATGTAAGTTCTTTCCAGCGACGCCGAGTTCGCCGATATAAATCTGAGAGGGGATTGTTTCCTTCCTGAGAACGAGTCGGGTTCCATCGGTGCTCGCGCTCAAACCTTTGATGTCGACTCCTGACCAGTGTGTGACGCGTCTCGGCTTGCCCACGGGTTTTCCGTCCCGCGTGTTTACACCGATTGACCAGAGATTCGCCTCCAGGTCTGCGGTTTCCGCCTGCGAGTAGATAATTCGCCCGTCGGGGAGCCACCACAGACTACGCGCCCATCGATTCGAGCCGGGAGCGCTTAGCACCACCGTCCGGTTCGTGCCTCTCAAATCACACGTTTCGAGAGAATAGCCGGACCGCTGCATGGTGATGTAAGCAAGGCGCTGTCCAGTGGGTGCCCAGCGTACCGACCATACGAACACGCCGGCGGTCAATCCAAGAACTTTTCGCGCGTGCTCTCCATGGCTATCCATCACCCAGATTTCCGGCCGGTGGCTATCGCGGTCCGTAGGGCTGAAAGCGATGCGAGTTCCGTCGGGCGAAACGCTCCAACCGATGCTGTCGACGCGCAGTTCCCGCAGAGAATGGCCCATTATTGAAGTGACCCAAATGCTCGTGCGGCCACCGACTTCCCTGGAGTGGCCGAGCAACTCTGTCCCGTTAGGAAACCAGGAATCAACGGATGCGAAAGCCCCGGCGGGAGCGACGGCCGTTGCCGCAATCAGATGCTCTTCACCAGTCGAAAGGAGCCGGACGTGAATGCCGGAGGAGTCGGTGTAGGCGAGGTACTTGCCGTCGAGCGAGATCACCGCGCTCGTAACTTCGCTCGCGCTGGAATTGAAGGTCAGCCGGTGCTCAATCAGCTCGGACGGAACATTTGCGTGCGATCTCAGGACAAACCGAAGAATCCCCGCCGTTGCAAGCAGGAGAACGGCAATGGCGCCAATAACGTGTCGCCAGCGGCTGGCCCGGCCGTGCTTCGGCGGAGACTCCAACACAGCTTGCGGAGGGTCGAGGTCGGTATGACCAGGCCGCGAGGTTTCGGTTGTAATCTCCATGACAGGCGCAACGAACTGATATCCGCGGCCGGCAATTGTTGCGATATAGCGCTGATCCTTGCGGTTGTCTCCCAGGATCTTGCGCAGCGTAAAAATGCTTTGACTCAAGTTCGCCTCATCGACCACGGTGCCTGGCCAGATGAGGGACAGCAACTCGTCCTTGTCAAGGAGGCGTCCGCGATTCTGGACGAGGACGGCAAGCGTATCGAGTGTCCTCGCGGGTATGGCTAACGGTTCGCCTTCCCGCACCAGAGCGCGGGCTTCCAGATCGAGCATAAATGGGCCAAAGCTGAAACGCGGCATTCTTTTCAGTGACTTGACCTCGCAATCAGGGCGCTTTTAGAACAATTGAGAACGTTTGATTTCTTGCAGAAGACCTTGAGATGCCTTCGGACGGAAGATCCGTGGCATGCCATGCCGCGCAAAGAAGCTATTTACCGCAACGTCTCTCCTACAGTTACTCGCGTTTCCCGTGCTTGGGCCGGCCGCCCCCGCTAGCAGCGCCCCGGCTGAATCATTGCGCGGTGACAAATCACCTCCTCGGTTGAGTGTACGAGTATACAGCTTCGCCGGGCTATCGCCCTGGCTGCTTCACGCGGGGGAAGTAGAAGCCTATCGCTTGTTGCGCAAGGTGCCTGTCGACCTCAATTGGGTGGACTGCACTTCAGCATTGGCGTCCGCAGCTTGTGTCTCCGACCTCGCACCTACAGACTTGGTAATTCGCATCCTCCCCAAAGCGCTGCCGCTGGCAACCGCGGATGCACTTGGGATTGCCGGCTCGCAAGGCGGAGAGGCGAAGGCGTTTCTCTTTTACGACCGGATGGTAGCACTTCGCACTCATGCCAGGCCGTTGCCGTCGATAGTGGGACGGGTCCTCGCACACGAGATCGTCCATGTACTGCTGCCCGACCAAAGCCATTCCGATTTCGGATTGATGAGAGGGCAATGGAACACGGACGACTTGCTGATGGCCAGTTCCGCATGCCTAGCGCTTCCGGCAGCGTCGGTGCGACTCATGGAAAAAGAAGCTCTGCGGAGAGTACTCAATGGACGGAGTCTCATAACACCGCAATGATTAGCCAGAACGTTCGAGATAGGAGATCACAATGAACAAACTAACGTCGAAAATTTCGATGATCGCACTTCCAGTGGCGATCATCTGCGGCTTACTGTTTTCAAGCGCTTCCGCAATCGCGCAGTTCAATGGTGAAGCGACCCAGCAGACCCCTGAGCTACGCCGTTCGTGTTCGAACCGAACACTTCACGGTGATTACGGAACCACAATAGAAGGATTCATCCTGGGAGCCGGCGTCTCGATCCGCGGCGTAGCCATGGCCCACTTCGATGGTAATGGCAATCTGACCCAAGTAGACCATGTCGTTACCAACGGAATGCCGCCACCGCAGGAATGGACACCCGGCAGCGGAACCTACACCGTCAATCCGGATTGCACCGGAAGGGCAGTGATCCACACGCCCTCGAGTTTCACCGGTGTC
>JAFAUR010000212.1 GCA_019243205.1 Acidobacteriaceae bacterium
GGCGTGAAGCCTTCCGACCTGGCAATCAATCACTGATCAGAACAGGAGCTTGAGGCTGAACTGAAGCAGCCTGGGATGATTCTCCTGTGAATTCAGATCCCCGAAATCACCGCAACTGACACACAGCGGGAAACTGTTGAAGGCCGACAAGTTGTATTGCGCGTAATTGAACACGTTGAATGCTTCACCGCGAAATTGGGCGCGGAACCGTTCCGTGAACGCGAAGGTTTTGGCTATGGACACATCTACGTTTCTTTCGGCGCGTTCTCGCAACTGCGAATAGCGCTGCGCGACGTTACCAAGTGAGAACTGAGACGGCGGCGGAGCGAAAGAACTCGCACCAATCCAGTGATTCGGGTCGCCGGTGGTTGTTGGGTTCGCGATCGCGTCGGCGAGTTGGTAGCCAGGGAAGCCGTAATTATTCAGGTGATTGCTGTAGCTCCAGAAAACCTGATACAGAGGTAGACCGCTAGCAAGGCGAAAGGAGGAAGAAACCTGCCAATTCCCTAGCACCTGCCGGACCACCGCGGGCGCATTGCTACCCCAAGTCTTCCCCTTTCCATAGGGCAGCTCGTAAACCAGTGCCGTGGCAAAGCTCTGCGGCACATCGTGTGTGCTGATGTTGTAGTCCAGGTTGGTGTGATAGGAGTCGCGCCACTGATTACCCGTGGCCCATCCGAGAAAATCTTCAGGACCGTTATCCATCGCTTTCGACCATTGGTACGTGGTGAGCAGACTCAGTCCGGCACTCCAGGTGTGGTTGTACTTGACATTGAGCGCGTCGAAAGCCGAATGCGCACCAGGCAGCGATCGCGTGGCCTGCAGGTATGTGTACTGCGGGTAGGGGCGAAGGAGTTCGTTGTAAGCGATTGTCGGTTGTGACCCGAGATAACTGGAAGAGGGTGCTACGCCGTAGAACGGATTCGCTACCTGCTGGTCCAACTGCGCTCCGAGGCTAAGGAAAGACGGATAGAGCTGATCCAGATCCAGATTGGGGTTTCCATATAGCAACTTCTTCCCGCGGATGCCGGTGTAGCCCGCCTCGATAACCGAGTGAGCGCCGATCTGGTACTGCAGGTCGAAACTCCATTCTTCGCTGTAAGGTGTCGGGTGTGGTTGTTTTATCCAGATCTGTCCAAGACCGTCGCCGACCAGCGTAAGAGGTCCGAGGCTGGAGCCCGTGGGTTGGTTTACACCGTTAGGGAAAGGATTGCTCACCAGGTCTGCCGGGTAGAAGCCTCCGGTCGTCGTAGCGATCATGGGCGTCTGGGAAGCGAAGCCATAAAACTGGCCGGGATTATCGAAGCTGATCATGGCTGAGGCGGGCAGGTAGAAGATACCAGCGCCGGCACGTGCAACCAACTTGTCGGTAATTCTGTAGGCGATGCCCATCCGCGGGGCAAAATTGGTGTTGTCGGGCGGCCAGGCGTATCGATTGCTGCCGTTTGCGTACTCAAACGCTCCCTTGATGTTTTGTCCTAGAAGCGGCGCCACTTGTGCGTTGATCGGGTTTGCCGCGTTGGCATCGAAGTACATCAGGCGGTTGTACCGTTCGGTGGCCGGGCGTTGGTTCTCATACCGAAGCCCGGCGTTGATGGTCAGCTTTGGAGTGATGCGCCACTGATCCTGAATGTAAGTGCCAAAAATGTGAATGGTCATCGCGGGGGAGATGCCGAAGCCCTGGCCCCCACCGCTGGCAGTTCCCAAGAGCTCGGACGCGATCGCATTACCGCTGAAACTCGAACTCGTGCCCGCGGCGGTAGCCAAGCACGGCCCTGCTGCTTGCGGGTCGCAGGAAGTGAGCGCACTGCTGAATGAAAAGTTGCCCGGGTAGTCTTTGAAATTGCTGATCTGTTGCACGTCGAAATTCCCGCCGAACTTCAGAGTGTGCTTTTCGAACTCCTTCGTGACGTTTACCATAGCGGTCGATGTCGTTCGCGCGTAATGGTAATCGGCGTTGTTCAGGTCGGCCCCGAGCTGTGTGTAGCTGTCGGCAGTAACGTAGGGAATAACCGGCGCTTGAAAGAGGGATGGGTTCAGCCCGACGGTGGATGCGTCGGCTTTGCCGAGCCCCACGAGCTGATATGCTTCGCGCCAATAGCCGTAGCTCACGAGGGAATTGATGACCCAATGAGGGCTGGGGGTGATGGTGTCGTTGAGAACAGCTAGCCACCCGCTATTCGTACCGTTTGTGTCGAAATCTGCGCCGTTACAGAAATAGCAGGGGTTAGTAGTGCCCTGACGGAAGCGGTCCGAGAAACGGAAAAACATGCGGTGAAGGGAACTCTGGGCCCAGTCCGTACGCAGGTCCGTCTTGTCACTCAGCGTATTGCTCGAGCCCTGGGCGTAGTAGTTTCCGATGTCGGTGCCAGCAACCTGGGGCGCCCGATTCGGCATAGGGTAAAGATTCGCTATCTTTTGGCCAACCGGGTTGATCAGATTGCCAGGGATCTTATTGCCGGCGAACGGGGTGCGCGTGTAGCCGACGATGGTTCCGCTGGCATCAGTGACGGGCGTGGTGCTGAAGGGGTTGTAAATGATGGCTGGAGTTAGGACTCCGTTGCCATTGACGAGCATCGATTGTGAGAAGTCGCCGTTGCGTTCCGCCTGAGTCGGGACGCTGAGCAGCCCGGTATTCTGCGTGTTCGGCTGCCGGAGCCCTTCGTAACCGGCGAAGAAGAACAAGTTCCACCGCTTCAGGATGGGGCCGCCAATATTGCCGCCAAACTGGTTCTGTTTGTACTGTCCACGCGGGGAGCCGTACTTGTTGTTGGCCCAGAAGTTAGCGTCTAGATAAGAGTTTTGCAGGTAGTCGTAGGCCTCACCGTGGAATTCCGGAGTTCCGCCTTTGGTGATGAGTGTCACAATGCCTTGGCCGGCGCGCTCATATTGCGAATCGTAGGTGTTGGTAACAACCTGCTGCTCCTGCACAGAGTCCTGGAGCGGGGACACCAGCAGTCCACCCCAGTCAATTGCCTGGGACGGCGCCCCATCGATGAGGATGGCCTCTTCGTCGCTGCGACCGCCGTTCAGCCCGAAATTGGCCGTCGTCTGGTCAAGCACCTGGAAGCGGCCGCCATAATTCTGTGGAGGCGAAGTAGTTCCGGCGAGAGCGAAGACAAAGTTCAGCGGGTTACGGGTGGCGTTCGGCAGGTTCTCTATGAGCCGGCTTTCCATGGTGACGACGTTATTTGCGGTCTGCGTGTCGACAAGTACGGCAGCCGCAGTGACCTCAACCTTCTGCTGTGTGTTCCCCAGCTCTAATGAGACATGCACAGTGCTGTTGATCTGTGCTTGCAAGACCAGATTCTGTTGAACGTATGTCTTAAATCCGGGAGCCGTAACCGTGAGCTGATACGTTCCGGGATCGAGGTTGTCGAACCTGTACGAGCCGTCGTCCTGAGAAGTGAAGTCGCGGACGTCGTGCGTCGCCATGTTCTGAAGTTCGACCCTGGCGCCCCGGATGGAACCGCCACTGGGATCCGTCACGATTCCGGCGATGGATGACGTGAACGATTGGGCCGATAATGGCTGACCGGCTATAACAGCCACTAAACCGGCAAAGACAATGCTGGACGTGACAAGCCGAAGCTTTTCACCGAGCGAGCGAAATAGGCGCACGTTGCCTCCTCTGAATTGACCCTCAATACCCGGACAGCGGGAGCTGCTGCTGGATACGATATCAAACGTCCATGAAACGTTCAACAAATTTCACGAGGCCGTGAAATCCCGCCCTAACGTTACCGGTCCTGCGACCAGACCTTAAACGAGTACGGCCAGCGAGTCGCGAATTCGTCCAACGACTTTTGTACGTCCTGCTTATTAGCTCTGGATTGGGCGAGATCACGCAACAGAGAAAGTTCCGAATCGCTCGGCAGCACTCTTGTTCCAAGCTGCAAAACCCGTTCCGCGCTCGTGTATTCCTGCTGTTTGATGAGCGATAGGGCGATCTGCCGGTAGATTTCCGCGTGCGTAGGACTGCCGGCAAACCCTCGCTCAAGCGCATCGCGCGCCTCGGCCGTTTTGTTCAGCGAGGCCAGGATCTGAGCCTTGGCGAAGAAATAGTCGCCGTTCCGCTCGATTACGGGAATTGCTTCAAGTTTCGTCAGCGCCGGCTGCGGCTCACCCGAATGAAATGCGGCAAGCGCTACATCGAGGCTCAATCTACTGCA
>JAFAUR010000237.1 GCA_019243205.1 Acidobacteriaceae bacterium
AGGACTTACACCTCGATGAACCAATATTTCGTGATCATGGAGGCCAGTCCGGAATTCTGGGAATCGCCGGAGGGACTCAAAGATGTTTACGTTCCTTCCACAACAGGAAATCCAGTTCCGTTGGCGGCGTTCACCAAATACCAGCCGTCAACGGCCGCGCTCGCAGTAAATCACTCCGGCGTTTTCCCGTCAGTGACGATATCCTTCAATCTCGCCACAGGCGTTTCGCTCGGACAGGCGGTTGATGCGATAAACGCGGTTGAGCAGAAGGTCGGCGTCCCGACAACAATCAGCCGGAGTTTTAGTGGAACAGCTGAGGCATTCCGATCATCGTTGGCCAACGAGCCACTGTTGATTGCGGCCGCGCTAGCGGCGGTGTACATCGTTCTCGGAATACTTTACGAGAGCCTGATTCATCCGATAACGATTCTCTCGACTCTGCCTTCCGCTGGGGTCGGAGCCATTCTCGCCCTGATGATTACGCACACGGAATTAAGCGTGATTGCCCTGATCGGGATCATCCTGTTGATCGGCATCGTGAAGAAGAACGCGATCATGATGATCGATTTCGCGCTGGCCGTGGAAAGGAGAGATCGGAAGACACCGAAGGAAGCCGTCTTTGAAGCCTGCCTGTTACGGTTCCGGCCGATCATGATGACCACCATGGCGGCGCTGCTCGGCGGGCTTCCTCTCGCTTTGGGGCACGGCACAGGTTCCGAGCTAAGGCGGCCCTTGGGCATCACAATCGTGGGCGGACTGATTGTCAGCCAGGCCCTCACGTTATATACGACACCGGTGATTTACCTCTACATGGATCGCCTGAGTATCTGGCTACGCAAATTACGCGGCGGGGACGCGCCCGAGGCTCCGGCGGAAGCCGTGGGTTCCGCAACCTAAGGTGCGCCGATGGAAACGCATTACAAAATCACTGCCGAGTCGAATCCCGCTGAATCCGTGGTAACGCTCTTGTTGAACGGAAAATTCGGTGAGGATGCACTACCGGAGCTGGAACAGACGATCTCGGAGGCGCGCGTCACAAACCGCCAGATCTACATCGACCTGAGCGAAGTCACGCTGGTGGATCGAAAAGCAGTGCAATATTTCTCCGAGCAGGCCGTTGGAAACGTAAAACTGATCAATTGCCCGATTTATCTCCGAAGTTGGATTCCGAAGGTGAGCGATGAGAATGAGAAGTAAGACTTTGCATGAGAAGCTTTCGGTTGCAAGCGTTGCGATTGTGCTCGCCATCGTCACTGCCTGCAATCCGGCGCCTAAATATGCGAAGCCTCCCGCGCCAACACCACAGGCTTTCAAGGAAGCCATTCCGCAGGAATACAAGGAAGGCCAGGGATGGAAATTGGCCACGCCTGACGACGACAAAATTCGCGGGAATTGGTGGGAGGTTTATAACGATCCACAATTGAATGCTCTCGAAGAGCAGGTCGCCCTTTCGAACCAGAGCCTGAAAGTGTCGGAGGCGAATTTCCGTGCTGCGCGAGCGCTGGTGGCGAATGTGCGCTCCGGACTTTTTCCACTTGTGGGCGCCGGGGCGTCGTATTCGAATTCGCGGATTTCGGCGACGGCCAGAAATGCAATTGTGACTGGAGGATCGTCCACCCCGGGTGGAACCACCACAGGAGCGGCAGGCGGCGGATCAAGCCCCGTCGTAAACACGTTCTCCGTACCTTTTGATGTTTCGTACGAAGTGGACTTGTGGCACCGCGTTAGAAACATGATCGCTGCGAATAGCTTTCAGGCCCAGGCAAGCGCCGCCGATATTGCGACTTCGCAGCTCAGCCTCCAATCGCAGCTGGCGCAGGATTACTTCCAGGTGCGAGCGCTCGACACGCAACGCCAGATCCTGACCGATACCGTCGAGAACTATCGCAAAGCCCTAGCGTTGAACCAGGTTTTGTTTCGCGGCGGCATTGCATCGGACGAAGAGGTTTCGCAAGCGCAGACACAGTTAGATACGGCAACTGCGGAATTGACGGACCTGGGTGTCGCGCGAGCGCAATATGAACACGCGATAGCAACGCTAATCGGAAAGCCGGCAGCCACGTTCGAGCTATCCGTGGGAGAGTTCGTTCCCCGCCCGCCGGGCATTCCGGTGGCTCTCCCTTCAGAGCTGCTGGAACGAAGACCCGATATCGCGGCAGCCGAAAGGCAAGTGGCAGCGGCCAACGCCGAGATTGGAGTGGCTAAGGCGGCCTATTATCCGACTCTCTCTTTGAGTGCGAGTGCGGGCTTCCAGACAGCTCATGCCCTCGAATGGTTTAACTGGCCGAGCCGGTTCTGGTCTGTCGGCACCACCATGTCTCAGACTGTCTTTGATGGAGGCTTGCGGCGTGCGCAGGTTGCCCAGGCGCAAGCCTCGTACGAGGGCACTGTTGCAAATTATCGTCAAACTGTCCTGACCGCTTTTCAAGGCGTTGAGGATCAACTCGCTGCGCTGCGGATCTTGTCGAACGAAATTGAGCAGCAGCACACGGCGGTGGCTTCGGCGAATCACTACCTTGATCTTTCGCTAACCAGGTACCGCGCTGGCGTTGACAGCTATCTGAATGTGATCGCGGCCCAGAACGCGGTACTCACAAACCGCGTGACGGAGTTGCAGATCGAATTGAGACAAATGGTTGCGAGCGTATCTCTCGTGATGGATCTGGGGGGCGGTTGGGATCCGTCCCGGCTGCCAACCGTTCACGATGTAACGCACATCAGCAAGGCGGTACCGGATCAGGGATCCGTGAAAGCGCAAGCTGTTGCCGCGCCGAATCCGCCTCCGCTTCCCGCACCGGCCAAATAACTTCGCCGCACGGCCGTAGATACACTGAATCCGTGGATAAGTCGCAAATCGCTGAGCTTCGGTCCCAAGTGGTTGATGGCATGCGAGGTCATCAGGCTCACATCGATTTCGATACTGCCCTGGGTGACTTTCCCCCGGAGTTGCGAGGCAGCAAGCCCGAAGGCGCGCCGCATACCGCATGGCAGCTTTTGGAGCATATGCGAATCGCGCAGCATGACATTCTCGAGTTCTCGAGAAACCCGAGTCATAAATCGCCCAAGTGGCCGGAAGCATACTGGCCGAAAACAGAAGCTCCGCCCCGCCCGGAAGATTGGGACGCAAGCGTGAAACAGTTCCAAGAAGACTTTCGTGAGATGGAGACGTTGATCGGTGGTGAGGGACAGGATTTATTTCGCCAATTCACGCACGGCACCGGGCAGACGCTGTTGCGTGAAGCACTCCTGGTCGCCTCCCATAATTCGTATCATCTCGGACAGCTCGTCTTCCTGAAAAAGATGCTCACCGACTAGATTTGTTATGTTAATAACAAGCAGAGTTTTAGGTCTCATGCGAAAGCTTATTGAAGGCGGGATTATTATTCTCGTGGCCATTAGCGGCCCCGCCTGAGACCTCGCATATACACGATTTAAAAGAGGCCATCGGCGGGGAAAACAATCCAGCCGATGGCCTTTTGATTTTTGAAGGCTGATAGGACACTATGAAGATCTTTACGTTCGACACCACGCTTCGTGACGGCACGCAAGGGGAGTCCATCTCGTTTTCGGTGGAAGACAAGCTCCAGATTGTGGAGAAGCTCGACGAACTGGGGATCGATTACATCGAAGGTGGTTGGCCGGGATCGAATCCGAAGGACAAGGAATTCTTTACTCAAGCAAAGAACCTGAACTTGAAGCACGCGAAGCTGACCGCTTTCGGTGCAACTCGATTTTCGAAAAATCCTGTCGGAAAGGATCCGAATGTAGCGGAGTTGCTCGGCGCCGAAACGCCGGCGGTCGCGATATTCGGCAAGACATGGGACTTCCACGTCCACCGCGCGCTTGGAGTCAGTGAAGAAGAAAACCTGCAGATGATTGGTGAGACTGTCGCGTACTTAAAGGATCATGGACGCGAGGTCATATACGACGCGGAGCACTTTTTCGACGGCTTCTTCGCGAACCGCGACTTCGCATTGCGCACCCTGGAAGCAGCAAAGAAAGCCGGCGCCGACGTTCTTTGTTTGTGTGACACGAACGGCGGAACGCTACCCGGTGCGCTGGAGGCAGCTGTACGACAAGTCCGGGAACGTTTCGACGGAGTCATCGGGATTCACTGTCACAACGACAGCGAGTTGGCCGTCGCAAACACGCTGGCAGCCGTGGAGGCGGGCGCAAACCACGTGCAGGGCTGCATGAACGGGTACGGCGAACGTTGCGGAAACGCGAATCTTTGCTCGGTGATTGCGAACCTGGAGTTGAAGATGGGCGGGGCGACGATCGGTCCTGAAAATCTCATGCATCTCACGTCAGTTGCACGGTTCGTGGCGGATTTGGCAAACCTGCCCTTGAGAAACGAACAAGCGTTCGTCGGCAGCAGTGCTTTCGCGCATAAAGGTGGCGTGCATGTGAGTGCAGTGATGAAAGATCCGGCGACTTATGAGCACATCAGACCGGAAACGGTCGGAAACCGCCAGCGCGTACTGCTGAGCGATTTGTCGGGCCGCGGCAATGTAGTCTACAAACTCGAGCAGCTCGGTTTAAAGGAACATCTGTCTGAGACGGCGCGCCGCGAACTGCTGCAGCGGATCAAGATGATGGAACACGAAGGATACGATTTCGAAACTGCGGAGGGTACCTTCGAATTGCTGGTCCGCGAGGCGGCTCACCCCGAGTTTCATCCCTTCGACGTTGTCCATTACGAAGTTTCCACAAGGCTGCAGCGGGCGGACACAAACAGGCTCCGCGGCTTCGATGAAACAGTCACGGTGGCCAGCGCGACCGTGCGGGTAGACGGAAACGTCCATTCCCACACCGCAACCGGCGAAGGCCCGGTACACGCGCTGGACGTTTGTTTGCGCCGGTGTCTTGGGTCGGTATTTCCGACCATCACAAGCGTCCACCTGACCGACTACAAAGTGCGCGTGCTGGGCGGTAAAGGCGGCACCGAGTCAAAAGTGCGTGTACTCGTAGAATGGACCGATCACCAGAAGAGCTGGGCGACGGTCGGCATTTCGAATAACGTCATCGATGCCAGCTGGCACGCATTGGTGGACGCTCTGCGACTGGAATTGATGCGCTTACGCGATGCAAATCCCGGCGGGCAGGCTACTCGCGACTACAGTTGGGCCGTTTAGTCGTACGAGCACACAAGCTATTATCGGACTGATATGAAAGCTGTTGTCGCGGACCCGGTTGGCGGTCCCGAGAACCTGAAGTACGTCGATGTCGGCAAGCCCGAGCCAAACGCCGGCGAAGTGCTGGTGAAGATTCAGGCAATCGGAGTGAACTTCATTGATGTTTACTTCCGAACAGGCCTTTACAAGGCGCCCGAAGCGCCGGTCAAAATCGGAAGCGAGGCGGCGGGTATCGTCGAAGCTGTTGGAAGCGGCAGCAGGTTTCGTCCGGGTGACCGCGTAGCGTACGCCATGGCCCGGGGTTCATACGCGGAGTATGCGGTTGTGCCCGAAGCTGTTCTGGTGCATGTGCCTGACGACATCACGTTTGAAGACGCCGCCGCCCTGATGTTGCAGGGTATGACCGCTCACTATCTGACCAGATCAACGTTCCCTTTGAGCGCCGGGCACACCTGCCTCATTCACGCCGCTGCGGGCGGTGTGGGTTTGTTACTTGTTCAGGCAGCCAAGATCGCGGGTGCAACCGTAATCGGGACCGTTTCGACAGAGGAGAAAGCCCGCCTCGTGAAACAACATGGCGCTGACCATGTAGTTCGTTACACCGAAGAAGACTTCACGAAAACCGCCAAGACCATAACGAACGGCAAGGGCCTCGACGTCGTGTACGACTCCGTTGGTAGCAGCACGTTTTTCAAAAGCCTCGACACGCTGCGCCCGCGCGGCATGATGGTCAGCTTCGGTCAATCGAGCGGTCCAGTCGGGCCGGTTGATCCGCTGATACTTTCGCAGAAGGGATCCTTGTTTCTCACTCGACCCTCACTTGCGAATTACGTCAGCGATCCGAAAGAACTTGCCTGGCGAGCATCCGACCTGTTTGAATGGCATCGCCGAGGCCTGCTGAAGCTACAAATCCACCGCACGTATCCGCTGGCGGAAGCGGCCAATGCTCACCGTGAGCTGGAATCCCGGGCAAGCATGGGCAAACTCCTTCTGCGGCCCTAGGCTAACGTGGAGACACACACCTCGTTTTTTTCCAGGCGCCAGCATCTCATTTCCGCTCTTCGCGGCGCACGTGTGCCGGCGTTTCTGGTTACTGCCCTGCCGAATGTTCGATATCTGAGTGGATTTACCGGCAGCAATGGCGCCTTGCTGATTACTTCGGAACGAGCGCTCTTGTTCACCGATCCGCGGTACCAGACGCAGGCGCCACAGGAGTCTGACTGCGACGTAAAAATTGCGAAACTGCCGCTCATCAAGGAAGCGGCAAGCTGGATGAAGCGTTTAAGGCTGAACCTGCTTGGCTTTGAGGAAAAACGGATCAGCTTTGAGGAATACACGAGCCTGAAGGAAAGCGCTCCGGGAGTTCGTCTGAAAGGCTTGCCGGATGCGATCGAGCGGCTGCGAATGGTGAAGTCGATGGAAGAAATCGCCACCATCCGCGCCGCAGTCCGGCTGAATTCCATTGCACTCGAGCAAGCTCTCCGTCATTTTCGTCCATCCATGACGGAGATCGATCTGGCTGCGGAAATCGAATACCGGATGCGGCGGCTGGGGGCGGATGGGCCGTCGTTCGAGACCATTGTGGCGTCGGGAAAGCGAACCGCCCTTCCCCATGCGCGTCCGACCGACCACCACATTCAAGCCGATCAATTACTATTGATAGACGTGGGCGCGAACGTCGCCGGATACGCGAGCGACATGACGCGAACGCATGCCGTAGGCAAGCTGGACAGCAAGAGACGGCGCATGTACCGCGCTGTCCTGGAAAGCCAGCTCGCCGCTATCGAAGCAACCAAAGAAGGCGTTTCCTGCGCGAGTGTGGATGGCGCGGCGCGAAGGGTTTTGCGTGGCTTCGGAATGGATAACTTGTTTATTCACTCAACAGGCCACGGTTTGGGGCTCGAGATTCACGAGCACCCTCGCATTGCCCGGCGCGAAAAGACGAAGTTACAAGCAGGAATGGTTATCACGCTTGAACCTGGCGTATATGACGAAGCTGTTGGTGGTGTTCGCATTGAGGATACAGTAGTGGTGACGCAGAATGGCTGCGAGGTTTTGACTCCTACCGGGAAAGAGCTGATCGTTCTCTAAATCGAACCGGGTAACACGCCTCAGAAAACACAATGTCGAATGACGAAATCAGAGAATTGATCCGCATAGCGAACGAGACAGGTGTTGCAGAGCTGGAAGTTCAACGCGGCGATGCGAGAGTTGTTATCAAACGGGGGCAGCCCAAAACCCAGGAAGTGGTCTTGCCGGCAGCAGTTCTACCGCTGACAGTTCCAACTGGCCCAGCGACAGCGCTACCCGCCGCGCCCGTCCCTATGCCCGTACCTGCGATCAGCGAACCCGCGCCGCCCCCAGTAGAAGAAAGCACAAATATTGTGGTCAAGTCGCCGATTGTCGGTACATATTATGATGCCCCCGCCCCCGGCGAACCACCTTTCGTCCGGGTCGGCGACCGGGTTGAACCGAAGCAGGTGTTGTGCATCATCGAGTCCATGAAACTGATGAACGAAATTGAAGCGGAGATCGCCGGGACGGTGGTGGGGAAGCTGGTTGAGAATGGCCGTCCGGTGGAGTATGGTGAGTCGCTGTTCACCATCCGACCGAGCTAAGCGACGACGCCCAGATGTTCCGAAAGATCCTGATTGCCAATCGCGGAGAAATTGCTCTTCGCGTTATATGCGCTTGCCGGGAACTCGGCATCAAGACCGTCGCGGTTTACTCGGAGGCCGATCGACACAGTCTGCACGTGCGCTTCGCAGATGAGGCAATCTGCATCGGTCCTGCCAAGAGTTCACGAAGTTACCTGGATATCCCGTCAGTCATTAGTGCCGCTGAGATTACGAACGTCGATGCCATTCACCCCGGTTACGGATTCTTAAGCGAAAATCCGGATTTTGCCGAGGTGTGCGAATTATCCGGAATCAAATTCATCGGCCCCAAACCGGACGTCATCCGGAAGATGGGAATGAAGCAGACAGCCCGTTCGCTGATGGAGGAGGCCGGTGTACCCATCCTGCCGGGATCGAAAGGCATTTTGAAGGGGCCGGAAGAAGCGCTGCAGTTGGCAGAAGAGATCGGTTATCCCGTGATGCTGAAGGCGGCTGCCGGCGGCGGCGGGCGCGGTATGCGAATCGTGCGTTCGGATGCGGAACTGCCGGGGCTGCTCGCGCAGGCACAGAGCGAGGCACAAGCCGCTTTTTCGAACGGCGACGTATACCTGGAGAAGCTGGTCGAGGGGCCCCGCCACATCGAATTCCAGATCTTAGCGGATGAGCACGGAGCAGTAGAAATTTTAGGCGAGCGGGAGTGCTCCATCCAGCGCCGGCATCAGAAACTGCTCGAAGAGTCTCCCTCACCATCTGTGTCCAATGCGCTGCGCGAGCGGATCTCCGAGCGGCTGAAAGTCGCAATGAAGGCTATCGGTTACACGAACGCCGGGACCGTAGAGTTTCTTATGGACGATCGCGGGAACCTTTACTTCATTGAAGTGAATGCTCGCATTCAGGTAGAGCATCCAGTGACGGAATTTGTCACCGGGATTGACCTCGTGAAATCGCAGATTCGCATTGCGGGAGGTAAGCGGCTGAGCGAGATCATTTCGTGTCCGGTCAAGTTGACGGGACATGCGATCGAGTGCCGAATTAATGCCGAACATCCGACAACTTTTGCGCCCTCGCCCGGGCGGATTACGGCGCTAAATCTCCCCGGCGGCATCGGTGTCCGTGTGGATACCGCCGCTTACACTGACGGGGTGGTTCCACCCTACTATGATTCCCTCGTGGCGAAACTGATCTGTTACGGCAAAGATCGCCAGGAATCAATTGCCCGAAGCCGGCGAGCGCTGAGCATGTTCATCATTGAAGGCATTCACACCACCATCCCGCTGCATGATCGAATTCTAAGCAACGAGAAATTCGTCGCGGGCAACTTCGACACGAACTTTCTGGCAACCCTAAGCGAGCGCGAGCAGGCGGCCGGCGCAGTCACGGGCAAGTGAGCGGGCCCGAAGCTGTTCAGTGCCCAGTTGTCGCCTCTTGCTTGTGACGCATACCGTATAGCTTGCGTTTGATGTCGGGCCAGAATTCCTTCAGCACCTGAGATGTCGCGTCGGTCAGTAACTGCGTTCCCCAATTCTGCAGGTAATCCGGGAAATCGCGGCTGTCAGGATAGTAGGAGAGCCCGATTCCTGCCGCCATGCCGTTTCCAAGCACTTCCGCGTAGTTGAAGCTGGTGTTCCCCGAGTCCGTCCGCGTGATGAAGATTCGCGACAATGCGTATACCAGGCGACGGCTCTTCGTGCCCTTCGCCATACGGAAGTACCGCGGGTCCTCGCGAAATACTACGGGCAATAACCCCTCCGTCAAGAAATTGCCTGTCAGTTGGTCGCAATAAGAAGTCCCCCATCGGCTGAGATAGCCCTTCATTCCCTGCCCGAACTCAGGGTGGCTGTCATTCCACTGGTAGAGACCCGCTAACACTGCCGATACGCCTATCAGGGGATAATCGAACGTGTCCTTGAACGCGATGGAAAACTTCTGATGCGATGTCAGCGGTTCAGTTGCGGAGCTCATCTCGGCTGTCCGGTAATTCGGGAGCACTCCGAATACACGTTTATCCTGTCCCTCGGCTGTTTTGCCGGGCGCGAGCACGCCTGGCTGTTCGGAGTAGGGAAGCTGCCCGGACTCCCGCTGAGTGCTTGCATTTTGTTCTGTTTCTTTTTGTAAAGGGGCAGCGCTCTGTGCCGACAACGAAATAGCGAAAAGAGCGGTCAGGCAAATGCAAAGGATCGCATTCGTGGGCCTTATGGTAAACGAACGGCGAGCGCCGCGTAAAAAATACATTAAATCCAGAACCGTGTCGCGGTATCGATTAGAGCGAGACAGGAATGCTCTAATAAAAGACCTCTATCAACGTTTATATTGAGACGTACCCAAGCGTTGACGGTTACCGCGGGATGCACCTTAATAACACTGGATGTGCTCGTAATGTTGTACGGTAAGGAGAGAAAGCGTTGAGCGCTCTCGGAACGTACTGAAGAGAAAGCTGGAACCACACTTCCCGTCTTGGTATCCAACAACTTTGATTCATGTTGAAATCGACCATTCAGGTGCCAGGAACTCCGAATTGCAAGCCGGGCAGTCGCTCCAGCGCGTCGGGTTTCAAATACTACCTGCATGACAGCGCCGACGCGTTTCGAATTCAGCTTCTGGGGGACCTGACAGATGCGCAGGTGGGCGAATTGAATGGCTGTTGGAATACTGCGAAAACAACACTCGGAAGCAGGAAGCTGGTCCTGGATGTGACGGGGCTGAAGTCCGTCAGCGATTCCGGCCGTGAATGGCTGGAGAGGATGGTGGCTGACGGGGCGGTTCGATACCCCGACAACTCTTCGAAACCGTCTTCCTTGGCCGGAAGTTCGACTCTGGAAAAAAAGGCGGAGCCCGGAGTGCTAACGCGAGTGGTCTCCTTCTTTCGGGGTTCGCGAACTGTGCCCGCCAGTTCGACTACACAAGCACCGTAAACGCAGACTCAGTCCGTGTGACCGGGCGATAACTGGTGTCGCGTTCTACCGGTTCCCGGCCCGCTTCGCGGATCAACCGCAAGAGGTCCTGCCGCCGCAGATGCTGAGCCGTGGTTGCGCCGGCATCATGATAAATCTTCTCTTCCACCACCGTTCCATCTATATCGTTAGCTCCGAAGCGCTGGGCAATTTGTGCAATGCCCGGCGTCATCATGATCCAGTAAGCTTTGATGTGCGGAATGTTGTCTAACACCAGCCGGGAGATTGCAATCTGCTTTAGATCATCGAAACCCGTGGTCTTAGGCAGGTGGCTGAGCACGGTGTTCTGCGGATGAAAGGCGAGCGGAATGAACGTTACGAAACCGCCTGTTTCATCCTGCAACGTGCGGAGCCGGAGCAGGTGGTCCGCGCGATCCTCGGCTGTTTCCAAATGGCCATACAGCATGGTGCAGTTGCTTTTCAGCCCAATCTGATGAGCAGTTCGCGCCGTGTCGAGCCATTCGTCGCCATCGATCTTGTGGTCGCAAATGATGCGCCGAACGCGTTCAGAGAAGATTTCGGCTCCACCTCCGGGCAGAGAATCCACTCCTGCGGCCTTCAGACGTTCCAAAGTCTCTCGAATGGATATTTTTGTCCGCTTGGCCAAATACGCGACCTCCACCATCGTGAACGCCTTCAGGTGAACGCCAGGGTACCGTTCCTTCAGCCCTGCCAACATCTTGCAGAACCAATCGAGAGTCAATTCCGGGTGGAGCCCTCCTACGATGTGAAACTCTGTGACGGCTTCCGCGTATCCCTTACCTGCAATCTCCCAAACCTGCTCGAGCGACATCGTGTACGCGGTCGGATCCTTCACCCGTTTGCCGAACGCGCACAGTCGGCAGCTTGCAACACAGACGTCGGTGGGATTTATGTGTCTGTTTACGTTGAAGTATGTGACATCGCCGTGCATTCGCTCGCGAACGAGGTTCGCCATGTAGCCGATCGACAAGATATCTGAGCTTCTATACATAGTCACGGTGTCATCGAAGCTCAGGCGCTCACCGGACTCCACCTTGTTGAGGATCGGCCGGAGCCGAACGTCGTCGATACTTGGCGGCTTAGATGCGTTACGAGAAGAAGTCATAAGTTCAGATGGATCTGCGATGTAACAGAATGTCCGCCGCCCAAAAGGCAAAGAAAAGCATGCTCACGTATCCATTCACAGTGAAGAAGGCGGCGTTGACGCGGGATAGATCGTTCGGCTTCACCAGCCCGTGCTCGTAAAAGAGGAGCAGCACGATAGCGCCAACCCCGGCAAAACTCAACAGCCCAAGCCGGAATTGAAGCACAAGCATGACCAGGCATAAAATCATGGCAACGTGCAGTACTCTCGCGATTAGCAATGCCTTCGCGATTCCAAAAGTGCGGGGGATGCTGCATAAGCCCTCCTGGCAATCGAATTCGTAATCCTGACAAGCGTAGATCACGTCGAAACCAGCGGTCCAAAACATGACGGCTGCTGTAAGTGCGAGGATACGAGGATCGAGCGAGCCACGCATGGCGATCCAGGCGGCACTCGGAGCAATGCCGAGAGAAAACCCAAGCACCAGGTGCGACAACATCGTGAATCGCTTCGCGTAGGAGTAGAAGAAGATCACCGCCAAAGCGACGGGCGCCAGCACAAAACACAGAAAGCCCAATTGCTTTGCTGCAACCACGAACAGAAAAGATGACGCGAGTGTAAACACCCAGGCGAATTGCCTGCTCAGCAATCCGGCCGGAAGATGGCGGTTTGCTGTTCTGCGATTACGCGCATCGATATCCGCGTCCAGGATCCGATTGAAGGTCATTGCCGCCGCTCGCGCAAACACCATAGCGACGATAATCCAGGCAATGCGGCCGTAGAGATCGGGAATGTGATACCCGCTATCCCGCCATGCGAGCAGCACCCCCGTCAGAGCGAACGGCAGAGCGAAAACGGAGTGCTCGAACTTGATCATTTCGAGGGTCAGCCGCAACCGTTTCCAGATAAAGGCCATGAACTTCGAGGGACGCTACCATCTTAAAAGATGACGGAAGGCTCCGTAACGCTTTAAAGATGGACGCACAACAGATCCAGCGACTCTTGGAGGACGTTCGAGACGGTGAGGTCACGGTCGATGCGGCCCTTGGTACGCTTCGTGATCTTCCCTTCGAGGACCTCGGTTTTGCGAAAGTGGACCACCACCGGGCCGTGCGCCACGGCATGCCGGAAGTGATTCTGGGCAAAGGCAAAACACCGGATCAAGTGGAGGGGATCGCGGGAGCGCTACTGGCCAAATCGGCCAACGTGTTATTAACTCGCGGGACGGAAGATATGGCATCCCGCATCGGGGCGCTTGCGCCTGAAACGGAATACTTTGCGGCCTCCGGCGTGGTGCGGGTGTGGCGTGACCGAACGATCTACGGGAAAGGGAAGATCGTTTGCATTTGCGCCGGTACGAGCGATGTCCCGGTACTGGAAGAAGCGAAACTCACGGCCGAAATCATGGGCAACGAGGTCGAGAGTATTTGCGATGTGGGTGTCGCCGGCATCCATCGACTTCTGGTACAGCAAAAGAAACTGCAGACAGCGCGTGTCGCGATTGTGTGTGCCGGCATGGAAGGAGCCCTGCCCAGCGTTGTAGGAGGGCTGGTCGGCTGTCCGGTAATCGCGGTGCCGACCAGCATTGGCTACGGTGCAAGCTTCAACGGTTTAGCCGCCCTTTTGGGCATGCTGAACAGCTGCGCCAGCAATGTGACCGTCGTGAATATCGATAACGGCTTCGGAGCCGGCTACGTGGCGAGCCTCATCAACCGGCTCTGATTCGCCGCTACTGAACCGGCACAACGGTCCACTGCTGGTTGAGGCCATTCACGAAGCTGTATTGCTGAATTCGAGCCCCGTTAGCAGTGGATGACCCGGTAACGTCTAGGACCTTCGCCGTTGTTTGGTTTCCAATTACGAGGTAACCGGCAGCAGTTGGCTGGAAAGACCATTCCTGATTGGCATTGCCCAGAAATTGATATTCCTGAATCGGGTTGCCGTCGGCCGCAGACCCCTGCGTGTTGTCGAGGACTTTACCTGTCAGCACACTCACAATCGCGTAGTATCCAGCACCGTTGGGAACGAGCAGCCACAACTGCTGTGGTGTCCCATTCAGTTGCCACTGCTGGATGATCGTGCCATTGGCAGTTGCTCCTCCCGGAATGTCCAATCCGGCGCCGCTATTCCGATTCACGATGTTGTAGTAGACAACCGGCGAGAGGCTCCATAATTGGTTCGCTGCGCCCAGCGGGGCCCACTGCTGGACAAGCGCTCCATTAGCCGTAGATCTGTTTACAACATCCAGGACTGAACCGGACTTTCTGTTCACAACGCCCACATGCGTACTGTCCACAAGGAATATTTGCCACTGCTGATTGGGATAGCCGAGATAGTCGAACTGTTGGATGGCCGCACCATTAGCGGTAGATGCTAATGTGACATCCAGCGCCTTACCGGAAAGAAGGTTAATCAATGCGTAATAACCCGCTCCGACAGGCATCAGGAGCCATCGCTGCTCCCTGGCCCCGTCAACTACATTATTCGAGATCAGTGCGCCGCTCGTCGTTGAAGCATTTTGAGGCTGGAACGCATTGCCGTTCAGGGCGCTCAGGAAATTGTAGCCATAAGCCGGGACGATCGTCCAAAGCTGCTGTGGATTGCCGTTCGCAGTCCATTGTTGGATCATCGTGCCATTCGCAGTAGCGTTGCTAGGAATATCCAGTACTTTCCCACTCCCACGATTCGAAATCTGGTAGTGTACATCATCCACCTGAATCAGCTGCCATTGCTGTTGGGCATTAGCGAAATTTGTATACTGCTGAATCAGGTTCCCGTTTCCGATGGAGGCGTTCGTATTGTCGAGCACCTTCTGGTTGTACGCGTTTACGATCACGTAATAACCACCCGACACAGGCCTGAACTGCCATTGCTGTATGCGTGAACCGTTCGCCGCATTCAGAATAACCAGAGCGCCATCAGAGCTCGATCCGTTGGCAATATCGAGGCATTTTCCGCTTACCGCACTCATGATAGTGAATGAGCCGTTAAGCGCTCCCGTCCCACTCAGCGCTACTGAAGCCGACAAGGTGTTATCGCTGGGTGTGATCGAGAGTGTCGCAGAGAGCGATCCCACCGACTGTGGGTTGAAGACTACCGAGATAGTACAAGTTCCGCCCGCTGCAACGGAGGAGCCGCAGTTATTAAAGCTGGCGAAGCTCGTACCGTTAGAACCGGAAATCGAAACCGTGCCTAACGTCACTGCCGCGCCGGTGCTGTTGGCGAAGGTTAATGTCTGGGCCATGCTCCAAGTGGCGACATTTTGGTTGCCAAATGTTAGGGATGTTGACGAGATGTCTCCGAGGGCGGTGAAAGGTGTGGTTCCAAGGAGAGGAAGCAGTACGAGAAATGGGCTGATATGGGCAGCTTTTTTCATAACCGCCCCGATTCTATACTAGATTTCTGCTAAGTGGAATACCCTGGTTTGGCCGAAGTTGCGCGTTCAAAACCGCCAACGCGAACGCTACTGAATCGGGACGAATTGCCACTGCTGATTTAAGCCGGAAACATACGTATATTGCTGGATCTGAGTACCGTTGGCAGTCGAAGACTGAATCACATCGAGCGCCTTCCCGCTTAGCCGGTTGAGCACCGCATAATAACCCGAGTCGGTCGGATTCAACAGCCATTGCTGATTTGAATCGCCCAATACCGTGTATTGCTGAATGAGATTCCCGTCAGCAGTCGAGCCGCCAGTATCATCAAGGGCTTGCCCCGTGAGGGCGTTCACGATCGCGTAATAGCCCGCGCTGTTGGGGATCAATAGCCATTGTTGCTGGGGCGATCCGTTGAGTTGCCATTGTTGGATCACTGTTCCGGCGGAAAGAGATCCAAGAGGAACATCGATTCCAAGGCCGCTGTTACGGTTTACGACGTTGTAGTAGGTGACCGGCGAAAGAGTCCATTGCTGATTCGTTCCACCGAGGTAGCTCCATTGTTGGATCAAAGTGCCGTTCGTTGGCGAGGCGCCGACCACATCCAACACCAGTCCTGAATTCTTATTGACGACGGCAACTTGCGAACCATTCAGATACCGGATTTGCCACTGCTGATTCGAGGCGCTTAGATAATCGTATTGCTGAACCAAGCTTGCGTCCGTGGTCGAAGCAAGAGTGACGTCGAGCGCCTTACCGGACCGCACGTTGATGATTGCGTAGTACCCTGCCCCCACCGGCATCAACAACCAACGCTGCTGCGTGCTGCCGTCGAGGACATAGTTCCCAAGCAAGGCGCCGGCATTGCTCGAACCGTTCTGCACCTCCAGCCCATTTCCGTTTAAGGCGCTCAAGAAGTTGTAGCCCGTCGCAGGCACGAGAGTCCAGAGCTGCTGCGAATTGCCGTTAGCGGCCCACTGCTGGACATACGTGCCATTCGCGGTAGCGTCACCTGTCACATCCAATACCTTCCCGCTCGCGCGGTTGACGATCGTGTAATGCACGTCATCGACGGACACCAGCGACCATTGCTGGTTCGCATCTCCGATGTTTGCGTATTGCTGCATCAGATTGCCGTTTGCGCTCGAGCCGTTTGTGTTATCAAGCGCCTGCCCGGTGTAGGCATTCAGAATCAAGTAGTACCCGTTATCCGCGGGAACAAGCTGCCACTGCTGCTCGCGCAGGCCATTCACCGCATTCAGGACGATGAGCGCCCCTTCGGAGGTGGACCCATGAGCGATATCCAGGCATTTGCCGCTTGGCGCGCTCATGATGCTGAAATAGCCGCTCAGAACACCGGTTCCGCTTAGTGAAACGCTTGAGGACAAGCTCGCGTCGCTTGCAGCAATCGTAAGCGTGGCAGATCGTGTGCCGATTAACTGCGGATTGAACACCACTGACACGGAGCAACTTGCGCCTGCAGAAACGTTTGCTCCACAGTTATTGAAGGTGGTGAAATCGGTGCTGTTCGGACCGGAAATCGAAATCGACGAAAGCGTTACGGGTTGACCGCCGCTGTTGTTGAAAGTAACTGATTGCGCAGCGCTCCACGTGACGATTTTTTGATTCCCGAACGATAGCGACGTTTGGGTTGAGGAACCGTTCGGAGCTGCAACTCCTGTTCCTGCGAGGACAACGAGCGGTGAAGAGTCATTCGAATTGACTTGCACGATTCCCGTGACACCCGCCTGCACCTGGGGAGCAAAAACAACGGCTATGCTGCAACTCGCTCCTGCGCTGAGCGCCTGACCGCAGTTAGTGGACTGGCTAAACTGACCGACGGGAACGCTCGTCACCGTGATTCCCGAGAAAGTGAGGCTGCCAGAGCCGGTATTCGTAACGGTGATGGACTGCGATGCACTCGAACCGATGCTAACCGTGCCGAAGTTCAACCGGTTCGTGGAAAGCGAGAGTGCCGGCTGCGGAACATTGAATGGAGATCCAGTCCATGCGCTCACCAGGTTACTCACATTCACTGAGCCGAGACCCGACGCTAGGTCATAACCGGTGCCGGACTGATATGCGGCAGTGGGAGTGCCATAGCCTGTCTCGCCGGGAACCGCGTTATTCCCCACAGTGATGTCGTTGAAGATGCAGCCCGACAGGTTCGCGGCTGCGTTCGAGCCGTTGCAAGAGCCATAGCTTTCCTGTCCTGCGAGCCGGTACAGCATATAATTCGCCTGGCCCTGCCGGCCTGCCTTTTGCACAATCAGCGCCATGATCGCCGCAAACGATGGCGTTGCAGCGGATGTGCCGCTGTAGCCCGAAAACGAGATGCGGCCACGGCTGTTGGGTGTGCAGGAACCGCGAATGCAAACCAGATAAGCATCGTGCCCTGCCGCGGTCAGAGAGACGTCGGGCACGTCGCGCGCTCCATCGGAAGGAATGCCTGCCACTCCCGATTGCCACGACGGTTTGCTGTAAAACGTGCTTACGCCTCCACCACCGGCCCACAATCCCGGCGACGTACCTGACGGGCAACTGCCGAACACACAACTCTCGTTCCAGACGACCTCGGGGATATAAGAAATGGCCGAAGATTGATTGCTGCTGTTCGTGGTCGTCCAATACGCGCTGTTATTGCCGTTCTCATTGAACTGAGTACCTCCGACGGCAATGACATAAGGATTAGCTGCGAGAATGTTGACCGAGATCGGACCAGTAGCCGTAGTCTCACTCCCGGAGTCACAGCCCATTGCACCCGAATCTCCCGACGCAACCAGATACGTGATGCCCTGCGCCGCAGCTTGTTCGGCAAGTGATGAGTAGAAACTCGCCTGCGCCGAGGTGTAGTTGGCCTCGCAATCACCGAAGCTTTCGGTCATTACGTCGCCTAGATTGTTGTCGATGATGTACTCTTCCGAAAGATCCACGCCGTCCGCGCTCGCGGTGGTTTTCGAAACCACGAGCTTAACCGTAGCGCCGGGCGCGACCGCGCCGGCCCACTCCGTGTCGAGAACCGCCTCTGCCTCTTCACTCCCGCCGAGATCCCCGGGATTGGCGCCGTTCACTACAATCTGCGGATCATTGGGCGTTAGCGCGAACGCGCTTCGAAAGCTAGTGACATCGGAAACGCGTATGTTGGTGCGTCCGACAACCGCAATTACCACGTTCGCTCCAGTGATCCCGTTTTGATAGACCGGGTTGATGTTGTAGATGGTTGCGTAGTCTCCCGGAGCGAGCGCGTGCGTACCGCTGGAAGAAGTGAACTGAGGCTGGGAGTTCGGCGAAGCGACAGCCTCGAACTGCTGGCCGGCGGCGGCCAACTGCGGACTCTTTACAAAATTATGCAGACTTGCGACGCCCGCAACCACAGACGCCAGCGCTCTCGGTATCTGCGGATTCGTAGCGTTGGCCCAATGTTCGATTCCATTCACGAGGTAGCGGTGAATCTCGGTATGGAAAGCGGCCTGAACTTGGGAAGCGGTGCCGGAAAATTCGATGACGGTCTTGCTTTTCGAAATCCGATTCACCTGAAAGCCGTACGACGCCAGCCACGAAGTGACGGTCTGTATGTCGGCATCAGCCACCCCAAACTGCTCGCCTACTTGTTCCGGAGTCAGCCATTGATGATAGTTGGAAGACGCCGGATTCTGTTGAGAATCAATTAGTTTCTGCAGTGCAGCTTCGGCATCGGAGCTTCTGCTGAGAACCAGCATCATGCTCGTCATGGCGAGGTCCGGCGGAGCTGTTCCGGTCTCAAAATCGGCACGCGCCAGCGGGTGAACGTTGCCCCGGAGCGCGACCAGATCGGCGTCATCAATCGCGGATTTGATTTCCGGAACACGTTCGAGTGCGTGGGCCCGGACGGAAATTGCGCCCGATAGAAGCACAATGCTCGCTAGCGAACGGAAGCAAACAGCCTTATACATCTCGATGCAGGATATCCGTTTCTTGATTGATTCCGGTGAGACTCTTTGCCAGAGACGTACGCTAACGGCACGGGTTTCAGCGCCCGTGCCTACCCGCTCGCCAGCCAGAGTTCGAAGTGGCTCGTGTCCGTGGGCACGAAATGTATCCGTGGTATCTAGCGCTTTACCGGAGGCCGCGTTGATCAGCATGAAATATCCGAGGGATTCGGAACAACTTCTACCTTTGCTGAGCACAACCGTTTACCTGCGCTTGCTGTTTAACGGTCGGTCGGCCGTTGGAGCGCCGAGTTCCTCCACTACCATTCCGGAGTTGCGAGTAGTGATCATTGCTTCGAGCTAACTGGACGTACATAAGTGACCAGTTCCACACCATGCTCTCGCTTAGAGAATCAGGACTACGAAGTTTAAGCTCGCAGCCGGGCTAGACGCTCTCCCGCCAGGTCCAAAGTTTCGGTTCGTTTGGCGAAACAGAACCGAACCAGGTTTGCTCCATCAGCTTCATCCGAAAAGAAGCTCGAGCCCGGCACAGCAGCGATACCGATCTCTTTCACGAGGTGATCGCAGCAGTCGACATCACTCCCAAATCCCAGGTTCGAGATATCACACATGACGTAGTACGCGCCTCCGGGTTTATGACAACGAAATCCGGCGGCTTCGAGTACTGCCATCAACCTGTCGCGTTTACCCGCATAATTTTCGGCCAACGTGCGGAAATATTCGTCAGGCAGCCTCAACGCGGTCACACCGGCAGCTTGGAGCGGCGTGGCGGCACCGACGGTCAGAAAATCGTGTACTTTGCGAATGGAGTTGGTCAACTCGGGAGGCGCAATCACCCAACCCACCCGCCATCCCGTCACCGAAAACGTTTTACTCAGACTGTTCACAAGTACGCAACGCTCGCGCATGCCGGGAAGCGTAATCGGTGGAACGTGGCGCTTGCCGTCAAACGTGATGTGCTCGTAGATCTCGTCTGTGATCAGCAGGCAATCAAACTGCTCACATAGCTCGGCGATGATCTCGAGTTCCGCACGTGAAAACACCCGGCCGGTAGGATTGTTAGGCGTATTGAGAATGACAGCTCTTGTTTTCTTGTTAAAGGCGCCGCGAAGTTGATCCGGATCGAAGGTCCAATCGGGCGCCCTCAGCGGGACATACCGGCACACCGCGCCGCTCAACTGTGAATCCGGCCAATAATTTTCGTAGAACGGCTCGAAAAGCACGACTTCATCACCGGAATTCAGCAGCGCCAGCAGTGTCGCTATCATCCCCTCGGTAGAGCCGCAGCAGACCGTCAGTTCTCGCTCGGGATCCAGCGAAAGGTTGTAGAAACGGCGATAGTATTCGGTGATCACATCACGGAATGGCTTCGCGCCCCAGGTGATGGAGTATTGATTCAGATCATCGGCAATTGCCCTCTGCGCGGCAGCCTTCAGTTCGACAGGCGCAGGGAAATCGGGAAATCCTTGTGCCAGATTGACGGCGCCAAACTGGATCGCAAGTCTCGTCATCTCGCGAATGACAGACTCTTTGAACTGAGTTACACGCGCACTCTGAAAGCGCTGCGCCGAAACGGTGACCATGCAGTGATTCTATCCGGAGCAGTTGCTCAAGCGTGTCGTTTCACGTGTTTCTTGGGCTTCACTTTCGGAGCCGGCTTCGGTTTATAGGCAGGAATGTCCGGAACCGCACTCGCGTACAGGCGGCGGTACACGTCAGCATTGCGGAGTACGATCTGGATGTACCCGCGCGTCTCATGAAACGGCACGGCCTCGATGAACTCGGGCTGCTCGCGGAAGGGCCCCCACGTGCGCCACGTATTCGCGCGACTGGGGCCGGCGTTGTAAGAGGCTAAAGCAATCTCCACCTGCCCCCCATACGAGTTGAGCAGATTATGAAAATATCGAGTACCCAGTTGCACATTGCGATCGGGAAGCAGGAGATCGTTCGCACTAAAGCGACGGATTCCCATACTCCGCGACAGCTGATGGCCGGTCGACGGCAACAGCTGCATGAGGCCGTAAGCGTTCGCATGAGACTTCACCTTCGCGCTGAATTCAGACTCCTGCCGGATCAGTGCTGCAACCAAATACGGATCCAGACTCTGGTCCTGGCTGTAACGAGTGATCGCAGTCCGGTAAGGGATTGGAAAAGCTAGTTTCCAGAAATCCGCGGGCGCCTGGTCAAGAGGCATGTACAGGTAACCGGGCGCATACGTTTTTACGTACCGTAATGCCTGGTCCGAAGCATCGTGCGCCGATGCCAGTTTCGCAAGGTGATACGCGTACACGTTCGGCTGCTCACCATCGTTCCGAGCTCCGAATTTCAATTCGCCCTCTGCCAGATCGGTGAGGCCTGCCAGATCGAGTAACTGAGAACGATTGATCCGACTTTGTGCGAGCTCGGCAGGAATAAAACTCGGAAATTCCTCGCGAGCAGGCCACGCAACCGACGATAAGAACGAAAGCATTTCCGGGTTGGGCGTGGCTGCTTGCAGGCTCGGGTTTTTCATCCGCTCGCGCGCCACGACCGCGTAGTACGTGTTTGGAAACAGCGCGACCAGCTTTTCGTAGCAGGCGCGGGCTGCTGCATTGTCGTTCTTTCGTTCCTGTAAGCGGCCGAGAAAATAAATCGCGTCGTTGACATCGTCAGAGCCGGGATACTGCTCGATGTGCGATCGAAGCAGATCGTAGGCGTCGCTGCCATCGTGGCGATAGCTGTTAAATGCCATCTGCCAATGGCACCATGCCGACCGGGGATCTTTGGGAAATGTGGAAGCGCACGCTCGATACAGCGGCATGTACGTCCCGTCATCATTTTCCATTCGCGCCTGGTCGGCTACGAAGATGAGAGCATCCAAACGCCACAGAGATTGGGGATGCTGCGACTCGAGTTGCTGCAAAAAGGCCTGCACGTCCGCGTGACGATCGTTTTTGCGCGCACACCGGATCAGATAGCTGAGACGCTCGGCATCGGCCTCGGGATCGTCTACTTTCAAAGCGCTCAGATAAGCAAATGCGTCCTGTGTCTTGCCGGCCAGGAAGTCCGCCACTCCTAACCGGACCTGTGCGACGTCGCGCTCCGCACCACCGAGTTGCGGAATCGCCGCCGACAGTTCGATCCGTGCCGCAGCAGGATTTCTCGCATCAAACAGCTTCTGCGCGCGAGCAAGCATGGCGGTCGGCATGGGAGGCGGGTAAGCATCGCCCAATTTGTTTTTGACGTTGACCAGCGCATTCGCTGCATCGGTCGCTTCCGTCGCGGTTGGATAACTGTAATAGACGCGCTGGTAGTATTCGGCTGCCTGGGGCAGATCGCCAGTTCCCTCAAATGCGCGCGCGAGCAGCAGATCGGCCGTGGGTTGAGGAATTTGTTTGTAATATTTCTTAGCCAGCTCTAGAGCCTGCTTGGGACGGTCTCCGTCGAGATCGGCCTTCACGCCAAGCGCGGCTACTGGGCCGACGAATGGCGAAGGCGGCGCCTGATCAAACACCGCAGCAGCGGATTGAGCCACTTCCTCGTAGTTCTTGAGCGCATATTCCGCCTGGGCACGGATATATTGCGCGTAGTCGTTAAGCAGAGGCGTCTTTTTGCCGGCTTCCGTCGCATAGCTGCAAGCCGTTTCGAAGCGACCCGCATCCAGCTCTCGCTGCGCAATGGCCAGCAGGCCGGCTGAACCCGCAGCTTTGGGGGTTGGCGGTTTCGGCTGAGTCCGTTGCAGTGTCTTCTTGGCAGTCCCGGTCGTCTTCTGCTGTGCCGAGAGCCCCGGAGGCAGCACGATTCCTGAACAGATCAGCAGAAGCCCTGTCGCAAATGGAGACAGCGTGCGAACTGATTTAGACCAGCGGTCCAGGATAGTCAGCCCCCAGCTTCGAGTCGTCCCCTTCGGCCGCGGTGCGAAGTAATTCCAAGTGTAAGTAGTCGACCATCGACGGAACAGTTATGAACTGCTGACGATAAGTGGCCCGAGCGCGCTCAATTTCTTGCTTCAAGTATAGATACAGATTCCGCTGCTCGCGTCCGGCCTTGCAGCCTTCCGGATTTGCCAGCTCCATTTCGGCGACCGCTACACGCGCGAACCGTTGTGCTTTGAGATGCAACTCACGATCACCGCCGCTGAGCGCCGCCCAAGGCGGCAACGAGCGCGGCGCTGCGGGCTCTTTCGGCGTACTCGATTGGGGTGGCGCGATTTGCCTGTGTAGATCGGAGTTAGCTTTGCGTTCCAGTACGACCGCCGCAATCCCCGCGATCATCTCCAGAGCATTCGCATCCACCAACTCTCCGTCACTGGCGAACAGCGCTGCTACTACTCGGTCTCCATTAAGGATCGGAAGAATATGCGCTGTCCCGCTTGCCGGCTGGCTGAGCGCCGGAGTCACCTCCGCGGACGTGCGAAGCGCCATTACCGGATCTTTCGTTTCGGTTGCAGTCATAAACGCGGCGCCGGCGTTAAGCGGGAAGCTCAAGTCTGCAGGCAGACCCAGATTCGTTTCAGCTCGCAAAAAAAATGTTCCGTTCTTCAGTTCGAAGATGGCGGCCTGCCGGACGAAACGCGACGCTCCATCCAACAGGGTTGAAACCCATTCGTTTTCGGTCTGATACTGACGCAACCGCCGAACGAACTGGTTCAGATCCTTTGTAAGTTCCGCCCGAGCAGCCCGTGCAGTTTGGGAGCAGGCAGCGTCGAATTCAAGCTTGAGGGTATCCAAAGCCTGGTCGAGCGCATGCATCTTGAATCTAAATTCTAGCGGAAGTGCAGTTTCACGCAGTTAGCGCGCGCGGATGCGATCGGGAGTAGAAAATGAAACAGCTGAAGGTCGCTGCATCAGGCTACTGACTATATGTCTCTGCCGTTCCGGATTTTGCAGATCAAGTAAGAGACGACCGTCGCTCTGGCTGGCTCCCGTTCCCGCCCAGGAATCCTCTTCATCTGATGCCTGGATATTTGAAAGCTGGAGCCGCGGCCAGCCTTCAGCAAGAGAAAGGTCGAAGTCGCCCGAGATCGCGTCGAATTTGTCGTCCGGAGTAACGTCAAGGTCCTTGCCGCTGAAACTTCCCGCCGCCTGCATATGCGCCAGGGCAGTGTCGCCGATGCCAAAGCTTTGCAGCCGGCCCTCGGCATCCAGGAGTCCGTTGCCGCAGGGGAATTTTGATAATTTTGCAGAGAAGGCGTAGCGCGGTTCGTAAGACGAAAGATTCACATTTCCTTGGGCGCGTAGTAATGCGCTATTCCTTGCTATCTGAAGCGAGCTGAACCGCAGCGTAGATCCTTGCCAGGTGAAGTGCGCGGTTACTGGACCGACGTCAACCCCTTTGGCGGACAGGTCAGCTACCGACAAGTCTCCTTCGAGACTTCGCGCGGCCAGCCAAGGCGGCGGAACCCGACGGACAAACGGAAGTTTTGCGAGGAGCGTTTGTGGTTCGAGAGTTGGCCGCAGGAGGGCCTCGATGTCACTCAAATCGGCCTCTGGCACGTCGATTCTCACTCGCTCCGGACGCTGTAGCGCGGCGTCGTAGCGATAAGACCCTCGAATCGGCAACTCACCCGCGCTCGCACTCAGACGGGATAATTCGAACGTTTCCGGGCTGAAGACAACCCGTCCTTCAGCAGCCGTGAGGGGCACGGATATCCCCGGCGCCGAGATGGAAGAGCCCTTAAATTGATAGCGCCCAGACCATTGCCCAGGTTGCGCGGCTTCATGCTGGTACATGACCTGCCCGGACAATTCGCCTCCTTTCAGCATCTGAAGGGCTGGTGGCGTGCCAAACCAGGCGTTTACCGTCTTCTTGAAATCGTCAACCGGAAGCGCCTGGGCATAAAAATTGGCGTTCAGTTGTCGCGTGTCGAACGAGTAGGTTCCGCCAACGAGGAGCGTACCCGTGGATTGCTCGACCCCGGCCTGATCCAAGTGCACCGTTCCGCCGCGGAATGTGACATTCAGTCTGTCGGTATGAAAGGGCGGAACATCAGGTAACGTGGCGGTCGCGTCGATGAGCGACAGCGTGCCATTGAGGCCGGAATCGCTCGACACGCCGATGCTGCCTTGCGCTGCTCCTTCAACGCTGAGGTCGTCAGGAATCGCAAGTCCCAGCCGGCGTGCGAGCGGCAGCAGGTCGCGTGTAGGAACTTGCCTAAGGTCCGCGTTCAAAAACCATTGCGGGCGAGCGAGGAAGTCGTGAACTTTCAATCGCAGTCCGACAGGTGTTGCCGCCGCGCTCTGCCGCGAGCTGGTTGCGAGATTCAGTGTTTGATCCGGAAGGTTCAAAACACCGGCATACTTTATGCGCCAGTCTTCCCCGCTCGAAGGCAGGAGATCCCACCGATGCACGTCTTCCAATCTCAGCTGTCCGTTCAGATGAAGGTCCGTAAGTGGACCGGCAATCCGCATTTCCGAGCTCACCGTTCCGTGTACACCGATGTCGTGGCCCTGAAGCAGAGTGGCCATCTCGCTCAGATTACTGGGATCGAGCGTTAGGCTCGCCTCGAGTTGGTTGACCGTCGGTCCATTCCGATCCATATACCAATTCACTGTTCCACGCAAATGTCCAAACCCATTTCCCGCCCGGTCGGTGCGCGCGGGTGAGCCGGAGAACTGAACGTAGAGCTTGCCGCGCCTTTGCGGGTAAATAGAGATGTCCGTATCCAGCACATACAACGGGGTTTTTCTTGTTCCGAATTTGAAATCGACGCGAGCGTTACTGACTTCCAGCGCCGGGAAAAAGTTAAGAGGCCCTCGACGTGGCGCACCCAGACGCTCGACTAATTCCACAACATTCCAGGTCCCGTCATCCGCTTTTACCAGGTTTAGGGATGCATCGATCAGCCGAAGACTCGAAAAGCGCACCTCGCCAACGAGAAGCTTGTCTAGTCGAACGTGCGCCTCCAACCTGGGGACGTAAGCGAAAGACTCGAGGCCAAACCGGGGATCCTCCGCGATAGTGACGTCGTCGAGAGAGAATCCTGGACCGGTGAGCAGTGTAAAATGAACGCTGCCGAAATCCACCGATCGCCCCAAGGAGGTTTCGAGAGCTTTTCGGATGGAGCCGCTGAAACGAGCGGCGTTGAGCAGAGGAGCGATCAGCCCGAGCACCAGCGTGACGCCTACCATCGCCGCCAGTACTCCCGCGACGTGGCGCGGCTTCACACGTGTGTTGCTTCGCATCCGAATTCAGCCAGCCGGCCGACACCTGCTTACCATGGATCTTGTGCCCTGATTATAACTTTCTGCAGCCTGAAATAAGCCCCGAACAGCAGTAAACTCAGCCGCACGGCATGCTATTCTCGTCGCCGTGAGCGCAGCACGAACGGGTCAACTTGCCTTTTTATTTGACCTGGACGGAGTTCTCGTGCACTCCATGCCACTGCACACGCTGGCATGGGAGAAATACCTGGCACAGCACGGCATCGAGGTCGAAGACGTGGAAGGCTCGATGCACGGCAAGCGCAACCCGGAACTCGTACGCAGCTGGTTCGGCGACGATCTCCCGGACCCGATGGTGCTGGAGCATGGTGCAGCCAAGGAGCGTCTCTTTCGAGAGATGCTGGTTGCCGAAGGGCTCGATCGTTACCGCGTACCTGGCGTGACAGAGTTTCTCGAAAGACACCTGGACATTCCGAAAGCGATCGGATCAAACGCCGAGATCGCCAATATCGATTTCATTCTCGATCAATACGGGTTGCGGAAACACTTTCAAGCCATCATCAATGGGTTCGAGGTGGAGCGTCCGAAGCCATTCCCGGACATCTACCTTCGCGCGGCTAAGCTTCTGGGTGTTGAGCCCGCTGACTGCATCGTTTTCGAGGATTCGCCTCCGGGTGTTCAGGCAGCCCTTTCCGCGGGAATGAGGGTCGTCGGTGTGGAAACTACACCCACACAGCTCGATGGTCTCGATCTCAAAATCAGAAACTTTCTTGAACCCGATCTGGAAGCTTGGCTGGCTTCACAGATGGTCGGCTAGTCGGCAAAGACATTTCCCCGCGATTGCTAAAATCCGACTTTGATGTTCACCGGAATCGAGCATTTCGCAATCGCATCCCCAAATCCCCGGCGCCTGGCCGAGTGGTACGTCGATAATCTGGAATTCGAGATAACGTTTGAATATGCCGGCAACTACTTCGTTCAAGCCAAGGACGGCAGTCTGATCGAAATTATTCCTGCCGAAGGCGTCCGAGAGGAGGCCCAAATGCGGAGCCCCGGTATCCGGCACATCGCGATCTCCGTCGAGGACTTCGACACCGGTTACAAACAATTACAGGAACAGGGCGTCAAATTCACAGGAGAGCCATACACGAACGAAGGCAACCGTCTCGTCTTCTTCAAAGACGTCGATGGCAATCTGCTGCACCTGATCCAACGCGCCAAGCCCTTGCGCTAACGTGTCCGCTCCTCCCCAGCCGGCGTCCTCCAAACAGCACGGGCTGCTGAACCGGGTTTTCAAAGCATTCGAATATCACGACTTTCGAATGATGTGGTTCGGGGCTTGCACGTCGAGCATCGGAACGTGGATGCAAATCCTGGCACAGAGCTGGCTGGTGTACCGGCTCACGAACTCGTCCGTTTATCTCGGCCTCGATGCGTTTTTCGGCCAAATTCCGATTTTTCTCTTCTCGCTCTTTGGCGGTGTATTCGCAGACCGGAAGAGCCGCCGGAGCCTGCTACTCGTTTCGCAAGTCATTCAGCTTACGTGCGCCTTTGTGCTCGCTGGACTGGTTGCTACGGGGGTCGTGAAAGTGTGGCATATCTGGTGCCTGTCGTTCACGGTTGGTGTAGCGCAGTCGTTCGGCGGCCCGGCTTACTCAGCGCTAATCCCGACGCTTGTCGGTAAGGAAGATCTGCAAAACGCAATCGCCTTGAATTCGATCCAATTCAACCTGGCGCGAGTGGTCGGTCCTGCACTGGGCGGCATCGCTCTCGAGAAGCTGGGCGCTCAATGGTGCTTTACTCTGAACGGAATCTCTTACCTGGCGGTTATCGCGACCTTGATTTATATCCGAGCCCCGAAAGTCGCGCCGCCGGCCGAAGCATCAGTTATCGACAGCATGCGCGTGGGCGTGCGGTTCATCCGACACCGCGAGGGCATGACCAGCCTCGTGTGTCTAGCGTTTCTGGTCACCCTGCTTTCGTATCCACTGATCACCTTCCTTCCCGTAATGGCCCGCGATGTTTTCCACGGGGGATCTGCGACTTTCACGCTTTTCCTGTGCATGTCAGGGCTGGGTTCGGTCACAGGCGCCCTGGTAATTGCGGGCAGCAAGCAACACGCCGGCATGGGAAAGCGTTCGCTCGGAGCGATGATCGGCCTCGGACTGTTGATCATGTGCTTTGGCTTGTCCCGCAATCTGGCATTGAGCACCATCCTGGTCTTTGTCACCGGAGCTTCGTTGATGGTAGTCTTCGCCCTTAACTCCTCTCTGGTGCAAATGTACGTATCGGATGCCATGCGGGGACGGGT
>JAFAUR010000328.1 GCA_019243205.1 Acidobacteriaceae bacterium
GTATGCTTACCTTCGATAGTGGGAGCCCCAACCACGAAGAGGCGGTCGCCTCCTATGAAGCCCGACAGAATTTGCTGCGCATCAGCATATCCGATACTCTCAGGCACCCGTTATTGGGGGTTGGAGCAGGCCAGTTCGGTTCTTATGAAGGACAAAAGGCAATCGACGAAGGGCATCCTCACAACAACTGGCAGGAAACTCACAATAGCTTCACCGAGATATCTGCCGAAACCGGGATCCCGGCGCTTCTGTGCATGCTCTACGCCACCTTCGGATCACTTCGGATTCTTTGGCGAGCCCGCAGACTTACGAGCAATGATCCGACGCTTAAGGAGATCGCCTCCGCGTCGCAGTTTCTCTTCGCTGGTTCCGCTGCATTCTGCGTGTGTATATTCTTCTTGAATTTCGGATACAAGATGTATCTGCCTTTCCTCACCGGACTCGCCATTGCGCTCGACCGCGCATTGAAAGCAGCCCAGTCGAACTCGGCCGATACTTTGCAAACTCCATCCGTAAATACGAGAAGCTGGACGCAGAAAAGTCTGGTGCGGGCCTGAACCAAAACGGAAATGCAAACTACCTCCGCTGAATATCTAGTTACTGATCCCCTCAAGCCGGTCGCGGATATCGCGCGAGTGCACGGCGTGACCTGTTCGCCTGAACAGTTCCATGCTGCAGTCAACGTCACCTTTCACAAATACGAATCCGAAATATACGATGAGATTCACACGGACATGTGGGAGAGCTTGCCGAAGCAGTTCGCCTTACTGGCGGACGACTGCCTGCGACAGGACTCGACAGGCTCCGGGTGGCGGATGCTCGACATCGGTTGTGGGACCGGACTTGCGTCCGATTCAATAATGAAATCGTCCTTCCGCCCGAAGATTTCCTCAATTGATCTTCTGGACACGTCAACTGCAATGCTGACGCGAGCGTCCCAACGGGCTTCAGCGTGGGATGTGCCTGTTCAGACATTTGAGGGAGTCATCGAGAGGCTGGAAGGCATCGGGGAATACGACCTGGTCGTGACCTGCTCGGTGCTCCATCACGTTCCGGATCTCATTTCGTTCCTGGGCAGTGTTCGCCGGCTTCAACGCGCAGGCGGAATCTTTCTCCATCTACAGGATCCCAACGGCGACTTCATGCACGACCCGGAATTCGTCGCGCGCATGACCCGTACGTCTAAGAAACGGCTTCCCGAATGGGCAGCGCGGCTGGCGCCACAACGTGTTATCGGCCGCCTCGTACGTGAGGTGACCGGCCAGCAGGGCGAAGATTATCTCTCCAAAACTAACAGGGATTTACTGAGCGCAGGGATTATCAAATCGCCCCTTAGCGTCGCGGAGATCTTCCAGATCACTGATATCCACGTCCAGGATGGAGCGGGTGTTTCCATCAAGAACATGGCAGCGTGGTTGCCCGAGTACCGCCTGATTTCGCAGAGATCCTATGCGTTCTTTGGGCCTCTCTGGAGCACTCTGTCTCCAGCGCTGAAAGCCGAGGAAGACAGGCTGATCGCCACTCGCGCTCTAAATGGCGGGCACGTCGGCGCAGCTTGGCGCCTCAACGTCTGAATCGGGGTTGTTCAGGGCTCCTTGTCTGCTCAACCAGGTGTTCAGGAGCACCAGTCGCCAAATGTGGATATTTGCCCGTCCGTCCGCGAGCGCTCG
The DNA here is from genome assembly GCA_019243205.1 of Acidobacteriaceae bacterium. GTDB lineage: Bacteria > Acidobacteriota > Terriglobia > Bryobacterales > Bryobacteraceae > Bog-105. The sequence goes on from JAFAUR010000328.1 coordinate 1,671, forward strand.
CTTAGCGACGTCGGCGATAAGCTCGCGCCGAATCCAACCTTCCCGGCTCACAGGGCTATCTTCCATCAATTCGTAGACTTTGCTCTTCCATCGCGTGACCAGCCATTTGTCGATAGGAAGGTGAAAACCTTGTTTCGGACGAAACGCCACCTCCGGCCCAACGCGTCGTGAAACGAGTTCGCGCAGAATGCTTTTCAGTCGTCCATCCTTGAGGCGCACGTCAAAATCAATCGAACTGGCGAACTCCCATAGCTTGTGATCGAGGAATGGCGAGCGGGCTTCCATAGCGTAGTACATCGTCGATCCATCCACTTTTGTAAGGAACTCACCGACGAATTCCGTGTTGCGGTTATACTCGAGAAGCTCGGGAAGCAGGTTGCGCGCAGAATTCATGGAGGCGGGAATCCCCCGATGGCGAACGCCTCCCACCTCGAGCCTGGGCCCGAGCAGATTCTGTGAAGTGTAGTAAGGCAGGCCATCATGAACTTGGGTGATAGCGCCTAGTCCGCCGGTTGCATAATCCAGAAAGTGCTTGGGGCGGCGTAGCGCGCCGATTCCGTTCACGGCCGGTCGCAGCATTTTCCACAAAACCGGCGCCCCTGCCGGAAGACGGTTGGCCAGTGTCTGGGCCATGAATGCATGCCGATGCACGGGATAGCCAAGAAATGCTTCATCTCCGCCGTCTCCTGTAATCATCACCGTTGCGTACGGTTTGATAGCTTCGGAGAGACGCAGCATAGCGAGACTCGAATACGCCGAAAAAGGCTCGCTGAACGCGGAAACTACCAAATCGACTGCGTCATCGCCCATATCCGGCACCGTGATCTTCTCGTGAGGTATCCCGATCTTGCCGGCGGTCACCCCTGCGTGTACAGCTTCATCTTCCGGTTCCCCGGGCAGACTGACGGTAAATGCACGGACATTCGCGCCAAGCTTTGCCAGCGCCCAACAGACCAGCGTCGAATCGATGCCGCCGCTGAGCAGAGCGCTGACGGGAACATCGGCGAATAACCGCAGCTGGACGGCCTCGAGTAGTTCGGATTCAGCCTGAGCTACGGCCTCCTCGAAGCTGATCCCGTTCTTTTCGGGCAACCGGTCTTGCCAGTAAACGGTCGATTTGAGCTTTCCGTCTTCCCACTCGACAAAGGTTGCAGGAGGCACTTTCCTGATTCCCTCATAGATGCAGTGCTCCTCAGTGACAAAGCCGAATTCGAGGAACTCGAGAACGGCCTCAGGGCTGACATCCCCGCCGTAACCCGCAGCATGCAGCGCAGCAGGCGTGGAGGCAAAGGCAATCCGGTTTCCTGCTGTGGCGTAACAAAGAGGCTTTACTCCCAGCCTGTCGCGTGCGATGAAAAGCTTTCGCGATCGGTCATCCCAAATCGCAAAAGCAAACATGCCACGAAGGCGTCGGACCATCCGCTCGCCGCCCCACACTGCATAACCGCGCAGGATCACCTCGGTATCGCAATTCGACCGAAAGACCTGACCGTCTCGCTCTAGTTCGCGCCGCAGCTCCGCAAAATTGTAAATACAACCGTTGAAAACAAGGCCGATCTCTCCGTCTTCGGAGACCATAGGCTGGTGCCCCGCCGGACTGAGGTCAATGATCGCGAGCCGGCGGTGCGCAAGAAAGGCGCTGTCCCACGCGTGTCTGCCCTCGTCGTCCGGTCCACGCCTGGCAAGCGCCGCAAGCATCCCCGAAATCTCTCGATGCGGAGTTCGTTTCGGCTCGAATCCGACAATCCCAGCTATTCCGCACATGTCATTTCCCCGATCGAATTTAAACTCGTGATCATTTCAAACATGCTGCGTAGACAGGTACCAGTCCGCGACAGAATCAATCAGCCGTTGGAACAGCGCCCGAAGATCGCCGGCTTCGAGCGCGTATTGGTGGCCGGCTGAAGCGACCTTGCGTCTCCTATCGTCATTCGACCAAATCTCTTGAATGGCTCGTGCCAGTTGCTTGGGGTCCTCCGGCGGTACGCACACCAACTCGCCTTTATTGAAGACATCGGAGAATCCCGGTCCCTCCGTTCCGATGACACATCGGTTGAACAACATTGCGTTCAGGCAGGTGCTGCTTCCGCTCGCCGCAATGCTCTCCTTCAGTATCGGAAGGACAACTATCTTTGATGCCTTCAGCGCGTCGGCCATCCCTTGTCGTGAGCCGTTATCTTCCAGAATTCTCACATTCCTTGGCAGTTTTTCAAGCGGTCGGCTGAACCGTGATCCATGCGCCTTCATCGCCTTGAAATCCGGCTGCGAGATCGCACCCTCGAAAGGCAGTGTTTCCATGGCGGCAAAAAAGGTATCGAAGTCCCGAAGCGTCCGGCCGAGGCACGTGACGTAACTTCCCTCCGAAAGATCCTGTGGTAAGACCGAAAACAGATTGGCCTTAAACGGGACAAAGGAGCTTCGATCCGGACCAATGCCGAACGTGCTTTGATAACCCGACAAATCCTTGAAGTAGTGGATGAAATAATTGACTCTTTTCAGCAAAACGCGCCGAAACGGCTGAAATAACCGGCTCCGAAACGTCTTCGGCTTTCGCAGAACCAGATCAACGGCCACGATCGGAAGCTTCCTGCGGTGCAGCAGGCATCGTGCCGCGAGTCGATACGTAAACGCCGGATCGCAATTAATCATCGCAGCCGCTTCGCGGTTTTCCGCATAAAACCTCAACGTGTCCCGTGCTGACCGCACGCGCCGGCTTGTTCCCGCCAGCCCGTTGGCCGCGCGCCAGGAAGCAGGGAAGTCCTCTAGGTTTGTCAGTATCACCATTCAGGTGTTTCAGAAACTACCGGCCTGACACTTCGGCGACAATTCCGCTCCGAGAATTCGTTTTGATTTGACGCGAATAGAGGGCGTCGATCTCTCTGACAAAGCGCTCGGTCCCGAAATTGACCGCAAAATATCGCGTACCTTCACTGACGAGTTGGTCGGCTTTTTCCTTATTGGTCAGGACCTCTATGAGATAGTTGCCCATGACCTCCGGCGATCTCGGGGGTGCTAGCAATCCTGTTTTTCCCTGGATGACGAGCTCTGTGAGTCCGTTGATCTCCGTTGCGACAATCGGCTTCTTATTCAGCATCGCCTCCAGAAGGACCGTCCCAAGGCCCTCCCAGTGCGATGAGAGGACAATGGCGTCGCTTGCGCCATACAACCAGCTCATATCCGTCTGGAATCCGGCGAAGCGAAACGCTTCCGCTGTCTTCGTTTCGGCCAAGATCGGCAGCAGACCGTTGTAATATTTGCGGTGTTCTCCGGACTCGATGTCGCCCGCCACCAGAAATTTCACATTCGGAACCCTGTCAAGCACAAAGCCTGCAGCACGAATTAAAGTCTCGTAATCTTTCTGTGGAGCCAATCGTGCGGCCGTGCCAACTACCAAGGCGTCAACTGGCAATCCGAAGTGCTCCCGTGCCTCTCGCCGGCTTCGAAATACAGAACTGCCGTTAGCGGCCGGCACGTCATATATGACCGGACCTGCTTTACGACTCTTCGGTAAATCCAGCGTGCTCTTTACTGCCCGGGAGACAAATATGAACTCGTGTACCGGTAAGAGGAAACCCTGCTCGCGGAGACTTATTTTGGGATAGGAGTTCCGCACGTGACAAAGCACCCGGGCTCCAGCCAATCGTCCGGCTAACCCCGCATGGTGTGCGCCTTTCAGATCAGCCCCGTGGATCACGTCCACACCGTCTTCCTTCAAGCGTTGCGCCAGCATCTGCGAACAGCGCCAAAAAGGTCCCGGCCGCCTGTAGCTTGGTTCACCCGGCTCGAATACTTCTGTCCGGAACGATTCAGAGCGAAACAGCCGTTCAACCTCGGCTGCTCCCTTCGGACAGTACATGATGCTCTCGAAGCCAATCGATTCAGCTGCCTGCGCCAATCTCAGAGTCTGTAGCTCAGTTCCACCAATCTCGTCAAATGGAAGAATGTGGGCGATTAAGCCGCGCCTTGCGCCTAAACCTGCCATAGTTTTATGTTCGCAACGATGTTAAACGCGCCGCCCGAAATAGCTGCTTCGCTTAATTTCCGAGTCTGCAAATCGCTCATCCGCCCGTTGCGGCAGGCGCTCACGAATAAAGCCTAGATAAAAGCAGATTCTTACTTCGCAAAGAAACGCGTTATCCGGCTTCCCGCGTAACATTGCTCCGAGCCATTTGCACGCGAGCGAAGCGCATTCGCGGAACATATACCTAGGAATCCCGAGCACGGGAGCACTAGATCCCTCAACCTCCGGATCTCGCATGCGAGCCAACATCTTCCCATGGCCCGAGTGCCACCGCCTGTGATATCTCTTGCCCAGGCGTTCCGGTTGTATATCTGCTTTCACCAGAAGATCCGGATGGAAATAACCTAAACCACCGGTTTGCCAGTAGCGGTCTTGCAGTTCCTGGTCCTCCGTTGACCCGATCCCGTCCTTGACACGTTGGTAATTCGCCGCAAACAGACCGATCTGTTCAAAAACCTGGCGTCGAATGATCATATTCGCCCCGATCAGAGTCCTTCGGTTGCTGGAGCTTATAACTTGCGGCCTACCGTAATCGACGAGAGCCAGCGGAGCCCAGTGTCCCTCATGCAGCCAGCTGGGCGGTGTCCCCGGCCATCGAGGCAGAACCTTCCCGCCGATAACGCCGCATTCAGGATGTTTCTGGGCGATGCATTTGATATTCGCGATCCAGTCACGCGCGACACAGACATCGTCATCAGTAAAAGCGAGAATATCGGCTAACGCGGCGCGGATTCCAGCATTACGGCCGTGTGAAAGTCCTTGATTTCTTTCGAGAATGTAACGCACTCGCCCATCTTTTTGGGCATAGTTTTCGACAATGTCTCTCGTATTATCGCTGCAATTATTATCGACGACAATGATTTCGTAACTCGGCGGGCGCTCTTGCTCGAGAAGACTATCGAGAGCGGTTGGAAGCGTGTTCGACCGGTTATATGTAGAAATGATGACTGAGACTTCGGGCTTCATTTCTCTCCATTGCCTAAGCCTTCAAGAAACACGAGTGGTCCCTTTAGTTCCTGCTCTAAACCCTCAGTGGCCTTCTCTGCTGACCGTACTCCGAAGCTCATGGTTGATGAGAATTTTCCCATTCTCGGGAGAAGATTGAAAATGTGCCAGCGTGAAAGCTATGAAGTTCTTCGCTTCCGCCGTCGAGAAGAATGCTGATAGCAGTTAACTTTATTTTGAAAGTCTGTCCGTACAGCTACTATGAAATCTCTCGTCTTTTTGAGCGCTCTTTACGTGTCCGTATTGCCAGCTTACACCAGGGCAGCACAAGGTCTGAGCGTCACAACGAGCAACGTTGGCGCCAAGGTTCAGTTTCCAAATACAGCCCCGTGGAACGCTATTACTTCCTGGCGCGTTGAATTTCGGATGCATGCCTGTACCGCGGGCGGAATCCTGCTTCAAGGCGCGGCGTTCAAACTGATGTCTGATTGTCATGGCGTCGGACTAACCTCCTGGCCGGATAATTCCCTCACGGTGGGTGTTGGGTTCGCCCCGGGGGCGACGGATGTTGTTGTGCGCGCGCAGCGGAATCCTGCGACTCACCAGCTGAGTCTCGAGGTATGGAACGCGGCTGGTGGAGGCTATTACTCTTCCGTTAGCACGGACCAACCGTTAACGTCACCAATCAATTTCAGTTCCGAAGGGTTCTGGTGGGGATACATCACCAGTTGGACGTGTGATTATTTTCGGCTGTTCTCTTCAAACGTTCCACTCGGAACGCTTCCCTCGCCTAATCCGGGTGGCGACCTGGGCGACTGGGAGTTCGAAGGTAACTTCACTGATTTGAGCAGCTATCACAATGATCTGTCGAACGACTCGGCCACCTTCGTCGGCACCCCGCTCTACCCGCCAGTTGTTGCGTTTTCGCCTGCCACCAATTGCTTCATTAGCTCAGGTTATCCGATGAACTTCTGTACCGTGGAGGTCGGGGCGAACGCGAACCTCACATCGACCTCTTATTCTCCCAATTTGAACGACAGTCTGAGCTACTCTTGGAAACAAATTTCCGGACCGGTTTCGACTACAATCTCAAATTCTGGAAGCGCAAGTACGAAGGCATCCGGGCTCACCACATTCGGAGAATACGATTACCAGCTCACCGTAACCGACGGGGAAGGCCACGCCACATCTACCAATCTCATCATCGGTGCGGTCAGTGTCAGCGCCTCGAACCCTTGCCTCGTTAACACGGTTCCGGCTCAGAT
>JAFAUR010000574.1 GCA_019243205.1 Acidobacteriaceae bacterium
GTCTGAGATGGCGGGAGGCTGTAAGCCGGCGCTGAGAAAGGCCTGCTCAATCTCTAGAAGCATGCGCGAATCCTGCGCGGTCGTCTGCGGGCGGTGACTCGCTAACGCTACCATCTCGCCCGTCACTTTAATTTCAGGCGTCTGAAAGACGAGGCTTGCGAGGGCCGGTGGCAAGTTCGATCGCGCAGATACAACCGGAGCACCGGGCAATCCTGGATTGCTCTTGTGAAAGGCGCGCAGCCACTCAATCAATTTCTGACGTTCCTCCGCGAGCCACTTCTTGGTCAGCACACGTCGCTCTCCATCCACAAGCAGCAGGGTTTGACTTTTTTCAAGCAGAGCACGCAGATCCGCTTCCGCCATACCGGTTTTTCTACACAAGGCCGAAAGCTCGATGCCATTTCGATTTTCAGACACAAGCAATTCGAGCCTGCCTGCCGGATCCGCAGCTGAAAGGGCTGCTAAACGCTCACGGGTTTTGACTCTGTTCAGACGAACCGGAGGAAGGGCCTCAATTACGGTGCCGCCGCCGACGGTGTCGGCAGGGGATGGTTTTCGCAAAACGAAGCGATCTCCTGGGAGGACGAGCGCCGGGCGCGTCAAGGCGATTTGCACGAACGCTTCTCCTTCGCGTTCGCCCTGGGCGAGAATCTTACATTCAGCCGAAATCTCGCTGGTACCCGTGTAGAGCACGAGTTCCTGGCGAACCTTCGGCAGCCTGGAAGAATCGAGCCACCGCGCGTAAGCCTGAATTCGCCTGGTAGTTTCCAACTCACCACCGCGAGTCAGGACGAACCCGCGTTCGACTTCTGCGTGGTCGATGCCCGCTAGATTGACGGCGGTACGTTGGCCTGCTACAGCTTCGTCAACCGCCTGCCCGTGTATCTGCAACCCACGTATCCTCGCTTCGAGCCTTGTCGGATATAACATCACCGAATCACCGGGATGCAAACTGCCGCTCCAAAGCGTACCGGTTACAACCGTACCGAAGCCTTTCGCCGCGAAGCTGCGATCAATAGGTAAACGCGCAACAGCGCCCATGCTGCGGCGCTGTATCGAAGCGGCGAGCTTGTCGAGCTCCTGTCGCAGCCGACCCAGGCCCTCACCAGTAACGGCGCTTACCGGTACGACGGGTGCGTTTTCAAGAAAAGATCCTGCACAGAGTTCTGCAACTTCCTGCCGCGTAATCTCGATCTCTTCGGGTGATGCCGAATCGATCTTGGTTAAGACTACAACCCCTCGTTCGATACCGAGAAGGCGGCAGATCGCGAAGTGCTCCCGGGTCTGTGGCATCACAGACTCGTTGACGGCAACGATTAGCAGAACGGCGTGGATTCCTGCCACACCCGCCAGCATGTTCTTGATAAAGCGCTCATGCCCAGGCACGTCGATGAAGCTGACTGTCTGTCCCGAAGCCAAAGTCAAGTGGGCAAACCCGAGGTCGATTGAAATGCCGCGCTTCTTTTCTTCCACGAGACGATCGGTGTCGATGCCCGTTAACGCACGAATGAGCGTGGTTTTTCCGTGATCGATGTGACCCGCGGTTCCGACGAGGAACCCTCGCGAACCCTGCATATTACTATTTGACATGCAGCACTCTGAGAAGACCCCAAAATGATCGGCCACCGGTTGGAAGAGCTAAAGCAGCGCCACGCTCGGGCGGAACAAGGCGGAGGACCCGAACGCAACGAGAAGCAGCACAAGGAAGGCAAATTGTCTGCTCGCGAGCGGATCGATCTGCTGCTCGATGACGGCACGTTCGAAGAGCTGGACAAGCTAACGCGTCATCGATGCCACAACTTCGGCATGCAGCACAACGTCATCGACGGTGACGGCTTTATCACCGGCCACGGGCTCATACATGGACGGCAGGTCTTTGTGTTCGCTCAGGATTTTACTGTCTTTGGCGGTTCACTCTCCGAGGCCAATGCTCTGAAGATCGTCAAAGTGATGGACCTGGCATTGAAGATCGGCGCGCCGGTTATCGGTTTAAACGATTCCGGCGGGGCACGAATTCAGGAAGGCGTTGCTTCGCTCGCCGGCTATGCGGATATATTCTTGCGGAATGTTCTCGGCAGCGGCGTGATCCCACAAATTTCAGCCATCATGGGCCCGTGCGCGGGTGGCGCTGTATATTCGCCGGCCCTGACCGATTTCGTGTTTATGGTCGACCATACGAGCCACATGTTCGTAACGGGTCCTGACGTAATCAAGACGGTTACGCATGAGGATGTGTCGAAGGAAGAGTTGGGCGGCGCCATGAGGCATAACGCAACGAGTGGCGTAGCTCAATTTCTTTCTGTTAATGATGAGGACTGCCTCCGTACCATCCGCGAGCTGATGCGGTTTGTTCCGCAAAACAATCTTGATGGCGTGCCTCGCGCATCGACTCAAGATCCGGAAGACCGAGCGGACACTGCGCTGGACACGTTGATCCCCACCGAATCAAACAAGCCCTATGACATCAAAGACGTGATCGGGCATGTTGTCGATGAAGGCTACTTCTTCGAGGTCGCCGAGCATTTTGCCCGAAACATCGTGATC
>JAFAUR010000629.1 GCA_019243205.1 Acidobacteriaceae bacterium
GCACGCTGTCCTTGACCGCAGGGTTGTCGGTATAAAGCTTGATCCGTTGGATTCCGCCAGAATCAAAGATATGGTAACCAGAAAGAACAAACCCGACATCGGCTCTCGCTTGCATCAATGCTATCTGTAGTGCGAGCTTATCGCTTCTCCAAAGATCGTCAGAGTCCAAAAAAGCTAGGAAGCGTCCTCTTGACGCTCTTATTCCGGCATTCCTAAGTCGTGAGAGATTGGCGCAGTGATCGAGTGCCAAATACTTGATTCTGGCGTCTCGAAAGCTCTCGATGACACATTGCGTGTCATCGGTGGATCCATCGTCGACAATAATCAATTCGAAATCGTCATAACTTTGTCCAAGAGCACTCGAGATTGCTTCTTGTAACAATCCTGCACGGTTGTAAGTGGGAATAACGACGCTTACGCTCGGCAGATCGGACATCCCAATCAAGACATGATACGGGAAACCATTCGACAGCGGTTAGCTTCTCAGTCCTGAAGTAACTCCCTAGTTAAAACAAGAATTATGTTGTTGACAAAAAGGGCGATAGGGATTAAAAGAATTCCGGTAACGAAAAACGCTCAGCTGTCGGAGGAAACTGCTGTCCATGGTCGCTTTCACCCGGAATTCACGTAAATTAGCGAAACGCATCGTAGGGGTCGCCGCCCTTGGCGGGCTCCTATGGCTCGTAGCGGGCCCACAGCCGCATCATAGCCGCTCCGTTTCTCTGTCTGCGCAATCTGCCACCAGTTTCTGCTTCGCGAACGAGTCCACTCCACCGAATTTTGGCACAATCGTGAACGGCATTGCCCCGGGGCAGAAGAGCTTTACATCTGATTATTCCAAGCTCTCTCAAGGTGCATGGTGCACCTTCCTGGCGCTGAATTGGAAAGCGGCGGGAACGGGATCGCCCACTATGCAGGCCGACTCCAAGGCAAAGCCAGGCACATGCGCGAATCAGGGTGACCAGGGCTGTTTCCTGGTCTGGGAAACCTGGAGGCGCTCGGACGAAGTCTTCTCCACCAGCCCCCTGCCCTGCAGTTCCGGCCCTGCGGAGCAGGTGACACATACGTTGAGGTCTGTCAATCCAAACTCCGCTCAAGTGAACCCGCATGCACCGGGACAATTGATGCGCGCCCCTCTCATCACCCGATCGAAACCGAAAAACTCGGTGGGAGCAACGCGGGCTTTGGGCTTTCCAAACGCAAATGCCCAAGCTACCGGCTTCATTCTTCCCGATAAGAACAACAGCGCGACGAACCAGAGCGTGATCCTGTATGAGGCCCGGGAAAATCCCTCCGCGTGTACAACCATCACCACACCGATCACAGTTCCTGGCACAAGCACGAAAGCCGCGCTCAACACCGCGGACCAACAGGTCAGCCTGTATACTGCTGCCGCGAGCGCAAAGTTGTTACCTCAACCCCCAGCCGGATTCATCCAGTTCCAGGGGACCGCGTTTGAGGTGAAGCCCTCCTGGTACCAATTCCAGTCCGGCGACCCTACTCCCCAACAACTGGGAATGATCAGCGCAACAGGTACAAGCGGCTCCGGCACGTACACAATCGGCATGACGGGATTCCATATCATCTGGAAAGTCTTTCCGAATTCGAACTGGTTCTGGGCAACATTTGAATATGCCGGAAAGAATCAGTGGACTCAACCGTACACTTCGAAAAATCAGCCGCCAAATGCGTATTTCACGCCCGTCCTTGCAAATCCAGTAACTCTGTATCAACCCTCGGGGACGTACTGCAATGTTCCGCCAAACGGCCCCTGCGCGCTTAGCAATAACGTATGTACGTGCCCTGGTTTCGGGCCCTTCACGCCGCCAGCTCCCGTTCCTTGCGCTTCAGGGTCGGGCCAAACCAACCCAGCACCATGTGATCCCGTCGGCGCCCAAGCGGCTGCTGCGAACACGTTATTTCAGCAGATGCTCGCGGGCACGCCGTTTGCCAATTACCAGCTTGTCGGCCTCCAGGTCGCTCCAACTCTGAACGGTACCGGCACTCTGTTGGCGAACAATCACATCGAGACCGATTTCGGCTCTACCATGGCGAACACGGGCGGCACATCGAATCCGACTTCGTCTTGCATCACTTGTCACTACCTGGCAAGCATCGGAACGTGCGGGAAGGGTCAGCAGGCGATCAGCCGGGCGGGCATTTTCGCGGGTTTTGGGGGCTCGGGATATCAGCCGGGCTGGGGATTTGCCGGCGCATTTCCGACGTCCCAATACACGTCGGGCGGCGGTCCCTACCTCTCGTCGGATTTCGTTTGGTCTGTGCAAGAAGCGCCATGGGCAACCGGCAACGGCTGCCCGGCGAGCGCTTCAGCCCGCGGAAAGTGAGCTGCTCGAAGACACTATTGCAGGCTGACGATTATCGGCACACCCGCCTGCGCTGAAAGCTTGAAGTCCCATGGACAACCCAATGTATCCGTTCTTCAGGCTTTCCGGCGCATCACCTGTTCGACCGACTTTGGCGAGCCTGTACGAGAACTATAGGCGAAACTCACAAAATGCCAGTGCAGCCAACGAACTCGCATCAGCGCTTCTGACCTATGAGCAACCGGCGAAGGCGCTGCATTATGCGCGGAAGGCGGCCCGCATTCAGCCAAGCGTCGCACGTTATCACCACAATGTAGGACGGATTCTAGCGGCTACCGAGTGCCTCGAGGCGGCTGCGGATGCTTACGAACGAGCTATTGCTCTACAGCCAGACTGGCCGGAATGCTCATACACTCTCGGCAAACTGTACGTGCGCCGTCTGGGAAACACCAGCCGCGCGCTCCAGTTATTCCTACATGCGATCCGTGTCGATCCCTCAGATTACTTCGGCCATGTAGGTGTCGGCAGATGTGCGATTCAGGACCGAACGCTCGACGAGGCGCTTTCGTATGCGCGACGCGTTTCTCCGCCGACACAGAATCCATTCGATGTCGAGACAGGCGTAGCACGGGCCTTGGAGCACTATGGCCGTTATACCGAGGCGCGGCAATGCAGGCTGCGCATGCTGGCAGGAGCGCCGCATCACCTCAAAACCCTGAACGCGTTAGCTCGTATCTGTGACGCTCTGAATGACCAGCCGTCCGCGTTGGCCTATCATGAGCAAGCCTTCCGTCTCGATTCGCGGCATGGTGAAAGCTTTTATTACCACCTGTTCAAAATCGGTGAATTCGAACGGGCCGGAGAGGTATATTGGGCGGCAAAACCGGAGTTGCGCCCGCTCGCGGAAAAGGACGGTAAGCGTCAGCCGCCCTGGCTGCACTCGGCATGGCACGGCAAGACAGTTTTGCTCAACTCGGTCGGCGGGTACGGAGACTCCATTCAATTTGCCCGCTTTGCGGCCCTCCTGAGGCAGCGTGGCGCACGAGTCATTCTGCAATGCCAGAAGGGATTCTGCTCATTGGCCGATACGGTGCCCGGCATCGATAAGGCCGTGAGTGAGGTTGATGAGCGCCCCGAAGTCGATTGTGAACTGGTGCTTTTCATGGAGACGCACCAGATCATTGGATTCGACATTCGGGAGTCTCTGGGCACGGTTCCATATCTTCAGCCGCCTGAAAATGATCGACAAGCCTGGGCCGAAAGACTCGGAGTCGGGACTGCTCCGAGGGTAGGAATCTGCTGGGCAGGCACCGGATCTAACCTTCACAATGCTTACGCATTCAGGTCCGTCCCTCTCGCGCAGTTGAAGGACGTTATCGACCTTCCGGGGTTCACCTTTATCGGTCTACAGAAAGGTCCGGTTCTCCGGGAAATCGCGGCAGCTTCGCAGGGCGTGCGCCTGCAGAACGTGGGAGAACATTTCAAGGACCTTTCGGATGCGGCAGCTGCGGTGATGGCGTGCGATTTGGTTATAAGCGTCGATACCGGCCTGGCGCATTTGGCGGGCGCGCTTGGGAAACCGACTTTCGTGCTCGTTCCGTATCGCGGTTGCTACCGCTGGCTGCTTCACCGAACAGACACATTCTGGTATCCGACAATGAAGCTCTTTCGGCAGGAACAGCCCGGAAACTGGACCGGCCCGATTGGGAAGATGCGGCAGGCCCTTCTTGAGTTCCGCCGGCAAGCGAATCCGGCGTTTCAACCGACTCCGGTTTCGTCGAGTTGCTCAGATCCCTGTAATACTGCCATTGCTTGATCAGGAGCTTCATGGATCCGTTACCGATTGTTGATCCCGCCATCGCAAGAACTCACAAGGCTCTCTTTTATACTTGGTTCCCGCTTGACAGACTGGACATACCTGCCAGGATCCAGTCAGACATCGCAGCCATCGCCGAGCAGGTGAGCGACAAGATGTTGGCCGAGTTTGCGCAATCCGAGTTGATGGGCCTTCTCCAGTACATGACGCATCCGCAGATGCTCCCTTTTTACGAGCAGATCAAGAACAGTAAGAATCCGGCCGTTCAGCGGTTCCTTACGAACGCGGGTGGGTATGGGGAACTTTCTCCTGAACAGGGAGATGCCGTGCTTGGTTATTTCTTTGAGGTTCTTCCAGCAGCGGCAGAACTGGCGATGCAAATTCGAGAGGTGTATCTGTCCGGCATCTGGGATCTGCCGCTCGCTATTCCACTGGCCCAGATCCAAATCCCCCAAACGTTCGTCAACCAGATTGAAATCTACTCGAAGCGGCACTACCCGGATATCCCGCCCAGCAGTCTTCTCTACGATCCGGCTTCCCGATCGGTCAGACACAAAGATGGGCCGATCGAATACCTGGTTGTGGGAAGTGGTCCGGGAGGTGCCGCGGTTGCCTACGAACTGCGCAAAGCCGGGAAGCGGGTCGTCTTGTTAGAACAGGGTCCGTTTGTCGTCTGGGGTTCGATGAACACGATGAGCTATCCGGATCTGATGTTCGAGAAGGACCGCGCGACCACTTCAGATAACGGGATCCTGGTCCGAAGCGGGCAAACGATGGGAGGCGGAAGTACCGTCAATATCGACCTTGCATTTTCTCCGCTCGAGAGTACGATCCAGGCGCGCGTTGATGAGTGGAGTGAGAAGGGCTTGATCGATGGCCACTACTACACGCCCGAGCGCATTTCGGCGGCGTATTACTGGGTTCGGCAGAAAATTGGTACTCGCGCCGTCTCGGAACCTGAATTGAACACCGATAATCTTGTCCTCTGGAACGGCGCCATTGCTTTCGGTGTGAGTCCGTCCCTGTATCATCTGAATCGATTTCCAACAGACTTGTCGTCGTCTCCAGTCACACAGAAACGTGATGCGGCGCGACAGTTGATCTTGCCTGCTATGCAGCAGGAAGAGAATCCACTGAGCGTCATCCCAGACGCCACAGTAGAGGCGGTCCGATGCTCCGATCCCGCACCTGACGGTAGCGTTCGCGCTCTTGGTGTCACCGTCACAATGAATCCGCCTTGGACCGAGTACCAAAACTGCATCATCGACCCGTGTCAGCTCAATATTCCCGCCGGCACAAAGGTTTCGATCGATGCAGAAAACGTCATTTTGTCAGCAGGAACAATCGGCACCACACGTATCTTGCTGCAGAGCGGTCAGCATGCGCCGGCCTTGTCGAACCGGCTCATAGGTAAGGGTCTAATTATGCATCCCTCCCTGCCCCTGGTGGGGGTTTTCAACAGACGCATAAACCTTCTGCAGGGCTTGGACAGCGCGACTTTTCTAGATGCCTTCGGCGTCAAACCGGGCTTCATCTTCGAAACAATGTCGGGGCTTCCGGCATATGGCGCATTGCTCATCCCTGGGGGTGGCAAGCAGGTCTACGATTGCCTCAGCAAGTTTGACCAATCGGCCGGATTCGGTGTGATGCTTGTCGATGACTCCTCGGACGGAAATTGCGTACGGATTGATAACGGACAGGTCGTAATTGACTACTCCCTGACGGACGATGACAAACGAAGATTTCGACTGGGCGTAGGAATAGCGATACGCATGATGTTCTTGGCCGGGGCAAACAAAGTCATCATCCCGTCGAATGAGAACATCCTCGGCGTCGAAAATTTCAATCCGATGAACGGCACGTTCTTGACTCACATTGATCAAGCCGAGCTGGTCGAGAAGAACCTTCGATTTCTTCCCAATCGGACTCTCCTCACATCCGCACACCTTCAGGCGACGAACAAGATCGGTCCGTCGTCAAAAAGCTCCGTCGTATCGACGAACCAGCGGGTCTGGAATAACGTTAGTTCCGAAGAGATTCCGAATCTTTACGTTTCAGATAGCAGCATCTTCCCGGCGTCTGTCGGCGCGAATCCGATGCAATCCATTTACACCTTCTCGAAGATTTTCTCGGAGAGGCTTATCTACGGAATGAACCATGACCGTCCTCCCGAATGGAGCGTATCGTGAACCGCACTTATTGCCAGGCGATGCGCAGGTCCTCAGAGTATAGCTGAAACCGCGGGCATCGATATGGCCCCTGCTTCAAGTGCGCTCGCGATGCCGACGTCAGGGACTCGCCGGTTACCAAGAAAAGGAGATCCTCGAGCCTCCCGACTGACTCAGAAGCAGAGAGTATCGCAACCACCTCGAATTGTCGCAAGTCCGTCTCGTACTCTCCCTCGCTGAAAGCACGGAGGATACCGTTCACAACGGAAAAACGTTACTTTGTTTGCAATGCCCAAGACGCCAGAGGTGATCACGGTTCAGCGGCTCATCAGCCGTGCGACGGTGGAGAAGCTGTTCAGCTCGAACGAGCTTCAACTCCTGCCACTGCACGCCGAAATGTATATCAAGCCCCAGCCAGACTTCTTTCATTGCGTCTTCGTGTTCTCGGTAAGGCGATTGAATCCGGGGACTCTCAAAATCAGGGTCATCAGCACTGTGGTGTCGCGGATTCAGAGATACACGGTGAAGATGCTTCGAGACCGAGCTCCCGAAATCCAAGAGCGCGACATGTGGGCTGAAGTTTTCTACGCCCATTTCATCGCCGAAGACAACCTCAACCTAGATAAGCTGAACACGGGGCACATTCCAGGACTGATGTCCAAGTTTACTCGCTGGTTCATGGACAACGGCGCCGGCGACCGACGCGAGCCGCCGGAATTCATCATCCACGATCCGGATTTTGAGGTGCAACCTCCTGCACTGAAAGTTGGTCCGGTACTGGTACAGTAGCGCCCATTTGAAGCTAGCCGACCGCAGCAACCTTCCGGCTTTGGCCGCTGGACATACCGGAAGCATCACGCTCGCGGATATACAGCGCCAGCAGCGGTGCAGAGGCGTCTACGACAGTACCGGCGATACCCGCTCTAATGCATTTCAATGACCCGAGTTCAACAGCCGCCACTGCTGAACCCTTAGAGGTAAGAGCATACTCTCACCTCAGCCACTTACTGTATTCGTTCAGAACCTGGCGAAAAGGCGGACCCGAGAGTTCGGCGACTGTCGCGTCTTGCCTTCTACCGTAAGCACGGCCTGAACCGTTACGCACCGGTCGTTGCTCGGCCCGCTCTCTCCAAGACATAAGGTCAATTGATACCGGCACTCGGCTGTAATGCCGAGATCCGGGTTTATCATGCCTATGTACTATACTTATCGATATATTTACATAATGGATAGATTTCGGCTCTGGGACTGGAGCTCCCGAGGTTTTTGGGACTGCGCATTTTCATCGCAGCAAGCTGGATCGAGCGCTGGCCGTAATCTCGATTTCGAATGCGGATGCGTAGTGATGGAGCGCCCGACACGGAGGCAGAGTACGAGCTCCAAACGAAAGAAAAGATAGGAGTTTATGACATTTTTGAAAATAGCTGGTGTAAGGCGCACTAGTGCAATCGCTCTGTTTGCACTATTGAATTCGGGAGGCGTGGCTTGCTTTGCCGCGCAGTACTACGCAGCTCCCAACGGCTCTTCGAGTGGAGATGGCAGTGTGTCTCGGCCGTGGACCTTGAGCCACGCGCTTTCCGGGAGCGCTCCGATCAAGCCAGGCGACACCTTGTGGCTAAGGGGGGGTACATACAACGGCACATTCACAAGCAACTTGGAGGGGAGCGCGAGCTCACCCATTGTCGTGCGGCAAATGCCCAATGAGCGCGCTACGATAGATGGCGGGAATTCAGGCGGCAACGGAATCTTTACCGTACGAGGAGCCTATACCTGGTATTGGGGCTTTGAAATCATGAGCTCCGATCCCGTTCGTGTGTCCTCGCAAGTCAGCTCATGGCCGACCGATATTCCACGAGGCGAAGGTTTGGACATCGATCAATCCACACCTCACCCCGGCCTGAAGTTCATTAACCTCGTTATTCATGACACACGCCAGGGTGTGAGTTTCTGGAAAGAAGCCCAGGACGGCGAATTATATGGCAATCTGATCTACAACAACGGCTGGGACGCGCCGGATCGGGCTCACGGCCACGGCATCTATTCGCAAAATCAAACCGGCACGCAACATCTCCGCGATAACGTCGTATTTCGCAATTTCAGCCATGGCATGCAGATCTACGGATCTAGCACCTCCTTCCTGAATAACTACGATATCGATGGCGACATCTGGTTTAACAACGGCGAGCCCTCCGTTTTTGGGTTTGACCGCAATGTGCTGCTCGGAGGCGATTCCGTCGCGAATAATTTATCTTTCACGAATAACAGCTTCTACACCTGTAAGCTGAAGATCGGTTATACCGCACCAGCGAACAATGTCACCCTCAGTAACAACTACTTGCCGGTGACGGTAGAGTTGAACGCTAAGAACGTCACCATGAGTGGGAATCTGTTCCTCTCAAACGATATTACTTTTACGCCGGCCAGCTATCCCAATAACACGTATCTGACGTCCTCTCCCACCGGCTTACACATCGAAGTGCGGCCGAACGCTTACGAACCGGGACGGGCCAACATCGCCGTGTACGACTGGTCTGGAGCGAGCAGCGTGGCCGTCGACCTCTCGCGGGTTTTGACCGCGGGCGATTCCTTCCAGATCCTTGACGCGCAGAACTACTTCGGCGCTCCGGTGCTCCTAGGAACTTATAACGGTTCTCCCGTTAACCTCCCCCTCTCCAGTACGAACGCTGCCGTCGCAGAGCCTATTGGCGGTTCCTCCGTCGTTGTCAAACACACCAGCACCCAATTCGGCGCTTTCGTCGTCATTCGAACGGCGCAGGCGAAGTAGCTGCGGGTCTGACTGATTGGCTTGAGCCAGCGGAACTCAGAACTCTTCTGTTTGGTCCCGACATGATCACAAACGCAGCGAAGTTCATGTCGGTGTGAGGAACCTTACGGGTTGAGCCAATTGGCTGGGTCACCTCGAATGCCGAGGCCAAATCGATCGCGATCGGATTGCCTTTGTAAATACCGGTCGCGATCGGTGAGCCTAGGAAATCCTGCGCATCCCAAATTTCGAACGGGTCACCAATCCTGAGCAACGGCGAGAGATCGACTAGTATCGAACGCTTTCGATCCCAGTTGTAGGCCACCAGGTTCGCTCGGCCGGGCTCGTAAGTGTTGGGTTGCAAGAAGACACGTAGGCCTGTCGGTTCGGCCGTCAGGTAAGTATTTTGCGGATATTCCGCTGGTTTGAACCCGTCGAGGGCCCCGGCCAAGGGCGTGTTTTCTTCAATTCTGGCCTCTGTCGCATTCATTTCTAGCGTGGTGGGCAAGTAATTCTTTTTCATAGTGAGCCCATTGACAGGAGCACTGTAGCCGAATTTCGTTTTGCCGCCATACGCATAGTTCCCGAGAAAGACGATGTTATGAGCAACCGCGGCGCCACCGATCAAGACGTTTCGTTCCAGGCCGAACGCAGAAGGCACTCCATTGTCAAAGAGTATGTTTTCTTCGACGGAGATGTTGTCGAGAGGAGCGGATTCCGAGCCGTAGGCGTGAATGCCATGGCTGAATTGATGGAAGATGATATTGTTCGAAATGCGTTTTACCCGATATCGATTCTGCACATAGATACCGTGGCCGTGACCTCGATCATTTGCCGGCCCATCCCACCCGTTATTGAAGATGATGCATCCGTATATCTCTGCATCCTGCGCTTGCTTCCAGAAGCTAACTCCCTGCCGCGTGTCGTGGATGACCAGATTGATGAGTTTAGTTCCTACGCCAGCCCCACCTACTTGCTGGAACGCTACACCTTCGCCACGTGGAATGTCTGTAGGCCACGAACTCACTTGCGAAGACACACGGGTCGGATCGGAACTCATAATTTCGAAGTCCCAATACCACGTATAACCTCCCGCAATCGTTAGAATTGCTGATCCCTTCGAATCGCCTCCATCGATAATTGCGCGCTCTCCTAGCATTTGCCTGACGATCACCGGCGAGTTCACAAAACCTCGTAGGGAACTCTTGAACGCTCCCCGATATATTCCACCCCGCAGCCATAAGGTGTCACCGGGATGCACTGGGCTGCGAGATCCGGATAGGGCAACACCGAGACTGCAAGGGAGTTCTTTAGAGCAGGCTGCGCCTTTCCCGTCTGGCGAGGCGAAGTAATCAGTTTTCTTTTCTGCTTCAGGAACGGAGACGTTTTGGATGACAGGCGGTGCCGCCGGACCGACCCAGGCTATGGCCAGCACGGTCAACAGCCAACGATGACCAGGCATACAAGTGGTGTCGCCTTACCGTGTAAGCTCAGTGAACACAGGGTGTGAGGCATCGCGCCTCGTGGTTCGATGCGAACGAAAGATTCCGCGCAGAAAACCGTATCCGTAGCTGATGTGATAAGCGGCGAAAACGACCGGTAGAACTGGCAGCAACACCCAACCGTGCGTGCGTGCGGCCAGTAGCGAGGCAGCCACACAGAAGCCGAGATACACAGAATCGAGAATCAGCCACCAGAGCGCACAAGTAGCGCTCAAGTAATTTAGTCCGAGCAGCCATAAGCCTGAAGCCATTACCGCGAGAATACAGTTGGCGAAAACGAAGCCACCCGGAACAAGATGCCTATAGGAAGCCGGCATCCGGTGTTTTCTGATCACGGCTACTTTCCAGTAGCCATATTGCATGTATTGACGGAAAAGAGCGCGGAGAGAAGAGCGCGGATGATAGAAAGACACGATGGATGGCGACTGCCATACTAAGCCGCCAGAACGGCGCAGCCTTAGATTGAATTCGTCATCCTGGTTCCGCACAAGCTGCGCGTCGAAATACCCAATGCGCCGAAACACATCGCGCGGCCAGCAGCCCAGGTAAACTGTATCAACGATGCCTTCATAATTTGGATCGTGAGCTTTGGCGCCACCCGTTCCAAATGGCGATTGAAACACGGCCGCAATTGCCCGACCTATATACTCCTCACTTTGGGGCACCCAAGGGCCGCCTACATTGTCGGCACCTGTCTCCTCGGCAACGCGCAGGCACTGACGCACATAGTCAGATGCGTACGTTGTGTGCACATCCATGCGGACTATATAACGCCCTTGCGCCTCTCGGATCGCTTTGTTAAGCCCGGTGGAAACAATTTGCTCATCATTGTTGATGACGCGCATCGGGTATTCGCGGGAATAGTCTTCGATGACAGCCCGCGTCCCGTCATTGCTCATGCCGTCTGCGATGAGAACTTCCCATGAAATCCCACTGAAATCCTGTCGAAGCACCGATTCTAGAAATGCCCGTATGTGTCGCCTCTCATTTCGACAGGGCACCACGATGCTGATATCGAGGCTCTGCGCTGACATACGTTTCATAAGACAGCCCGGGTCTGCAGCAATGACCGACGCTGCTCGCTGGGAAGGTTACAAACCACCGCGCGGAACTTGTTGTTCGATCCCCGGGGAATGGCAGGCACGCATTCGGTTTGGACGCGGACGTCGCCCATTCGGGCACGAATCTGTCCAACCATCGCCCGCACTTGTTGTTCGGTGCAACCCGGAGCCGGGACGTAGCGAAGCCGAACCGATGTGAGACTTTCTTGAATGATTTGTGCTTCCTGCAACAGGAACTTGCCTTTGAATACTGGATCGAGCCGTCCGATGGTCCGGCCGTCCTTAGTGAAGAGCAAATCGTCGGAACGCCCCTCGATTCTGGCAAGGATGGGAAGTGTCCGCCCGCACGCGCAATCGACTGTATCAAGCGGTAAACTCGCGCGGTCGCCGATGCGATAACGAATCAGCGGCATATCCACATTGCAAAGTCCGGTCGCGATCATCTCACCCGTCCGTTGTCCCGGAAGAGAGTCCTCGTCGCCTTCGATCTCGAGCCGGCCTATTTCAGGCCATAAATGCAGCGTGCCGTGTTCACATTCGCTTGCGGCCGCGACCATCTCCGTCATTCCGTATGTTTCCTTAACCGGACATTGAAACGCGGCCGCAATGACTTCACGCTGATGATCGAGCAACGGTTCTGCGTTCGCGATTGCGACTCGCATACGCATTCCAGAGCGTCCCGATTGCAAGGCTCCTTGCGCGAGCGAATACAAAGAGGAACTGTAACCCCATAGGTATCGGATACCATAGCGCTCCAACGCATCAAGGTAATGCGGGATATAGCCGGGAGCCAGATGATAGGACGACATGTAAAGCTGGCGCATGCCTGCGTTCCATACCCAGAAGGGAGGCTTTGTCTGGCCCGTTGGAGTGACAATTTGGCCGCCCAGGATAGCCCAGCGATCGAAACGCGACACACCACACCATCGCCGCCATCGAGCTTCGAATAGTGCATACCAGGCGTGGAGAGTTTTACGGCTGAACGACAAGTTTACCGGTGTACCCGTGCTGCCGCTTGAGCAATCATGGAACATGCGTCTGGGATTCGCATCATCCGCAATGAGAGCGCGACCGTTAGAGCGCAGATGGTCTTTTTCGAGAATCGGCCAGTTCTCGAGAAGTTCCCAGGATCCCTTGTAACCGAGCCTTCGACGCTTGGCCCACGATTCGCGATAATACGGCACCTTTGTTGCAGCCCTGTGGAGGATGAACTCAAGTCGTTCGTCTTGCCATGACCGCCAGCGGGCGGGGCTCCAGGTTTCACGCTCGAGCGCCCTCTCTACTAGAGAGTCGGTATCCCCCCCGTACCTCCAGTTCTGCAAGTAAACTCCACGTACGGAAGCAGCAACAGAACGCCCCCATGCTGGCATTCGGTGATACAGGTTTAGAAGCGTCATTGCCGGATAGCTGCTGCGACGGAACGAAAGAGTTCTTCCCAGCGTGGCAGAATCCG
>JAFAUR010000695.1 GCA_019243205.1 Acidobacteriaceae bacterium
GGCAGTACGAGACTGGCTTTAGAGAAATTGGTGCG
Organism: Acidobacteriaceae bacterium; assembly: GCA_019243205.1. Lineage (GTDB taxonomy): Bacteria > Acidobacteriota > Terriglobia > Bryobacterales > Bryobacteraceae > Bog-105. Next base: position 36 of record JAFAUR010000695.1, read on the forward strand.
GCCCTACAACTCGATCCTGGAGGCTGGCTGGTTAATGCGAATATCGTCAACTCATACCTTGATTTGAATCGCCTGGAAGAGGCTAGACTCGCAGGGAAACAGGCCCAGGCAAAAGGGGCGGACTCGCCCTTGCTGCATATATTGCTGTACCAAATTGCCTTTCTGCAAAACGACAAAGCCAGTATGGCCCAGCAGGTAGCCTGGTCGGCAGGCAAGCAAGTCGAAGATGTGTTGCTCGCCGACGAGGCGGACACCGCGGCCTATTCCGGGCATGTGAGCAAGGCGCGGGATTTATCCCGCGAAGCGGTTGCTTCGGCCGAGCGGGCGCAACACAAGGAAGCGGCAGCCACATATGCGGCTGAAGCTGCGTTACGCGAAGCCCTCTGCGGCAATGCCGCGGAGTCGAGGCAGCGGGCTGCCGAAGCACTTGAGCTTTCGACGGCCCGCGACGTCGTATATGGAGCCGCGCTGGCCCTGGCTATTGCCCGAGATGGGTCTGGAGTTCAGGCCCAAGTTCAGAAATTGATCGATGACCTATCTGGGCGCTTTCCAGAAGATACGTTGGTTCGATTCAACTACTTACCGACACTTCAGGCCCGGCTCGCTCTGGGACGCCGGAATCCCGCGGATGCAATCAAACGGCTGGAGACGGCTAGCCCCTGTGATCTGTCCACAACTGCCGCCCATTTCAACTTCATCGCCTTGTATCCTGTATTCGTTCGCGGCGAAGCCTATCTCGCAGCCCGTCAAGGCAGGCAAGCAGCTGCCGAGTTTCAGAGAATCATTGATCATCGTGGAGTTGTAGTAGGCCTACCCACAGCCGCATTAGCCCAACTAGAGTTGGCACGCGCCTACAGCTTACAGAAAGAATTCGACAAGGCACGCACTGCGTATGGAACTTTCCTGGGCCTTTGGCAGGAAGCCGACAGTGATATCCCGGTGCTGAAACAAGCCAAGGCTGAGTACGCGAACTTGCGGTAGTCTCGCTGCAAAGCCCATGGTGAATGAGACGATCACGCACTACCGCATCGTGGAGAAGCTGGGCGGCGGTGGTATGGGCGTGGTGTACAAGGCCGAGGATGTGAAACTCGGCCGATATGTAGCCCTCAAATTTTTGCCGCAGAACGTGGCGCGGGACCCACAGGCGCTCAGCCGTTTTCAGCGCGAAGCCAAGGCGGCCTCTGCGCTGAACCACTCAAACATCTGCACCATCTATGAAATCGACGAACAGGATGGAACCGCGTTCATCGCGATGGAGTTTCTGGACGGGCGGACCCTGAAGCATCAAATCTTAGGAAAGCCGCTCGATACTGATTTGCTGCTTACGCTGGCCATCGAAATTGCTGACGCGCTCGATGCCGCGCACGCCGAAGGTATCATCCATCGCGACCTCAAGCCGGCAAACATCTTCGTTACTAAACGAGGACACGCCAAAATCCTCGATTTTGGCTTGGCGAAGGTCAATAAGGCGTCCACAGGCGGCACAGACACGCTGACAAGCGGTGACGAGCGTCTCACCAGTCCCGGCTCAGTGGTCGGCACAGTCGCTTACATGTCACCGGAACAAGCGCGGGCGAAAGAGCTGGATGCGCGTACCGATCTGTTCTCGTTTGGAGCGGTGTTGTATGAGATGGCCACCGGGCAGTTGCCTTTTCGTGGGGAAAGTACAGCGACGATCTTCGACTCGATCCTGAACCGCTCGCCGATACCTGCTGTTCGCTTGAATCCCGATATATCAGTTGAACTGGAACGGATCATCGAAAAGAGCCTGGAGAAGGACCGGAATCTGCGGTATCAGAGCGCAGCGGAGATGCGCGCCGATTTGCAAAGACTGAAAAGGGATAGTAGCAGCGGATCAGCGGCGGCTGCGGATTCAGGCTTCGTAGTAACCGTGCCGGACAGCGGAGGTCAGGGCGCCACGTCCGCACCACGTTCCGGAGCGGCGCTGGCGGCTCCTGCATCGCCTCCGTCGAATGTCGCGGAAGTTGCCCCAGTGCCCGACGCCAGGAAGGGCGCGTGGTTTAAAGCTGGGGCGGCAGCGGCGATGCTGATGATTGCGTTTGCTGCGGCAGTTCTGCTCGATCACGGTTCGCACCGAAGCAGACAGCTGACTGCGACCGACACGATCGTACTCGCCGATTTCTCCAACTCCACCGGCGATCCTGTTTTCGATGACTCGCTCAAAGAGGCTCTAGCTGCGAAGCTGCAAGAATCGCCCTTCTTAAGTATTCTCCCCGAGCGCACTGTACGCGAGACTCTGAGCATGATGGGACATTCGCCAGACGAGCGTGTCATTGCGGACGTGGCCCAAGAGATCTGCCAGCGAGCGGGGAGCAAGGCGGTAATTGCGGGCTCTATCGCGAACCTAGGAAACGAATACGTGATCGGCCTTAAGGCAGAGGATTGCACCGACGGAACCTCGATGGCTGTGAAACAGGAAACTGCGGAAAAGAGAGCGGAGGTGCTCGACGCGCTGGATCGTGCTGCGACGAGCTTGCGAAAGGATCTCGGGGAGTCACTGAGAAGCATCCAGAAATTCGACACGCCGCTCGCACAAGCCACGACTCCTTCGCTCGAAGCTCTGAAGGCCTATTCTCTCGGGGTCAAGGCTCTCCGGGTAAGAGGAGAGACGCTTTCGATCCCTTTCTTTCAACACGCGATAGAGCTTGATCCAAATTTCGCGCTGGCTTACGCGAGTTTGGGAGTGGCGTGGGGAAATCTGAGGGAGAGCGATCTGGCCAAAGAGAATTATCAGAAGGCTTTTGATCTTCGCAGCCGTGTGAGTGTTCGAGAAGATTACGCAATCTTGGCTTATTACTACAACGATGTCATCGGCGACCTTGAAAAATCCAATCAGACCTACCAACTCTATGCACAGGCTTATCCGCGACTATGGCAGCCACACAACAGCCTGGGCGGCAACTATGCCTCTTTAGGGCAATGGGAAAAAGCACTAAGCGAAACTTTGGAGGCCAATCGCTTGGGCCCGGAGATTGGTACGCCCTACGCAGTTCTCGTCGAATTCTACTGCCGCTTGAATCGCCTGGGTGAAGCCAAGGCGACCTACGAACGGGCATTGGCTCGGCGTTTAGATGTTCCTGATCTGCACGCATATCGATATGCCGTTGCGTTTCTCGAGCACGATGTAGACGCGATGCAACGCCAAGCAGGCTGGTTTGAGGGAAAACCCGGCGTTGAGGACATCATTATGTCGTATCAGTCGGATACGGAAGCGTTTTCTGGGCATCTTGAAAAGGCGCAGGAATTGTCGCGGCGTGCCACAGATTCGGCCCAACGTGCGGGCGAAAAAGAGACAGCCGCAAAGCGGGATTTAAACGCTGCGTTCCGGCTGGCGGAGTTCGGCGATCTCCCGCAGGGTCACCGTCAGGCATTGGACGCGCTAACTATAGCGACGGCTAGAAACGCGCGGATAATGGCAGCTTTTGCTTTTGCACGAACGGGCGATACCGATCGTGCGCAGACGATGGCTGACGAGTTGCAAAAACAAAATCCTTCGAATACAAAGATGAACTACTACTGGTTGCCGGTGATTCGTGCGGCGATTCAAATCAGTCGTAGAGAGCCTGCAAAAGCCGTCCAGATTCTCGAGACGGCAGCTCCCTACGAATTGAGCCTTGCGGGCCCACTGCCAGAGCTCGGCGCATTGCTCTATCCCGTGTATCTACGCGGCCAGGCGGATCTGATGCTGCGTGAAGGAGCAGCAGCGGCAACCGAATTTCAGAAGTTTATCGAGCATCGTTCCCTCGTAATCAATTCGCCGCTCGCCGTACTTGCGCGGCTTAATCTTGCCCGCGCTTATGCTATGCAAGGCGACACCGGCGACGCGAAGCGCAGATATGAGGAGTTCCTCGCCATCTGGAAGGATGCCGACCCTGACATCCCGGTCCTGAAACAAGCCAAGGCCGAGTACGCGAAGCTGCAGTAATTTGGTCACATGCTCAGCACTTGAGCACACCTAAGAACGCCGTAGTGCGACCAGCGTTATGTCATCGGCGGCTGGAGCTCCGGCGGTAAATGTTTCAAGCTCCGAGGTAATGGCCCGTATAAGTTCGACGGCTGGCCGGTTTCGATTCTGGCGGATCGCGGCTATGAGGCGCCGATCACCGAACTCCTCATCTGACGGCGAACAGGCCTCCGTTACGCCATCGCTATATAGGAGCAGCGTGTCGCCAGGCTCTAAGCGCGAGTGATTCAATTCATATGTCGCGTTTCGCGAGATGCCGAGGGGGAAGCCGGTGGCTCCGAGCGATTCGACTTCGTCATCGGCGTGCAACAACAGCGGTGGATTGTGTCCGGCATTGCAGTGCACCAATTCACCCGTCGTGACATCAAGCACCGCTGCGAAGAAAGTGATGAAACAATTGCCCGGGCAGTTCGCAGCGAAACTTCGGTTTAAGCGACAGATCTGAGTCTCAAGCGGCCCGGGTTCTTCAAGGAGCACGCGGACGCTCGCTTGAACGTTTGACATGAGCAGCGCGGCACCGAGTCCTTTACCCGAGACGTCGCCGATCAGGATGCCGAGGCGGCCATCCGGATAAGGGAGAAAATCGTAGTAGTCGCCGCCTACCGCCAGACACGTCGCATTGTACCCGGCCAAATCAAAACCAACGATTTCTGGAGGCTTCGACGGCAGCAACCGGCGCTGAATCTCGGCCGCTTTCTCGAGTTCTCGAGCAAACATTTTTCTCATCTGCTCTTGTGCAGTGAGGCGTGCATGCTCGATGCGGATCGCGGCCATATTCGCCATGACGGTGAGAAGGTTCAGGTCTTCGGTGGTGAATCCTCGAACCCAAAAGGGGGAATCGAGGTAGAGCAGACCTATGACGCGCTCATCGGTCTGCAAGGGGACTGCCAGGATACTTCGAATGTCTTGAGCCAAAATGCTCTCGCGCATTCCAAAATCCTGGTCGGAACGAGCGTCCTGAATCAAAACTGACTTTCCCTTATCCAAAACCAAATCCCGCACTCCTGCGCTGATGCGGAGCCCCTCGCCCCGAATTGCGCGAATTTTAAGAGCGCCCTTTTCCTCGCAGGTCATCACTACGCCGCGGGACGCGTTCGACGCTTTCAGAGAGAGATCGAGAATGAGATCAAAGAGCGTTTCAAGCGCGCCATGTCCCGCCAACTCGCGGCCTGCCTGGACCAGCGCTTGGAAATGCTGATTGGCCATGCTGGTGCGTCCACCCGAATCGCCGGCGCTTCGTAGAGCCGCCTGCAAATCGAGCGAAATGGTGGGTTCAGCATGTCCGGCATCTTCCCGTACGAATGTGACGTCCGTCGGGCCGGCATCGGCGAATTCGCCGTATATGTCATAGCGGATACAGAGATGGCCGGCGACGATTTGATCCCCATGGGAAAGTGGCGTGGTCTCCGTCAGCTTTGCGCCGTTGAGTTGGGTTCCGTTCTTGCTGCCCACGTCCCGAACGGCCCAGCCGTGGCCGCGCCGCTCGAAAATGATGTGATCACGAGACAGCTTCTGGTCTGAAGGAAATGCCAGATCGTTTGCCGGTGAACGGCCTAAGCTGTATTGTTCGCCGTCCAGATGCACTCTCAGAGGTGCGGAATTCGGTGAATCGATGATCAGGTCACCGGTATTTGAACCGGTGGCGGCCTTCGGCATCTTCCAAGGGTAGCCGAATTTTGGATCTGACGATTCGGAGAGAAATAGTAGATCATCCGACCGAAAAAACCATCGAGCAGAGCGTATGACCGCGACGCAGACGAGGGTACTCGCACGCTTACTCAGCTTGGTTATTGTAAGAAGCCTGATGTTCGATACCGCCGCGGCATTCCAGGGCCAGATCCCGCCAGGCACTCCTTCGTATCAGGGACAGGGCGCGCCGCAGACACCCGAGGAGTTACAGAATCTGGTTTCACCCATCGCACTTTACCCGGATGCGCTGGTGGCGCAGATTCTGAGCGCGGCAACCTTTCCCGATCAGGTGGGGGCGGCGAACAATTGGATGCAACAGAATAAGAATCTTACCGGGAACGCTCTGATGACGGCGGTTAATGAACAACCCTGGGATCCGAGCGTGAAGGCGCTCTGTCAATTCCCATCCGTGCTCAATAACATGGCACAAAACCTCTCATGGACGTCGGCATTAGGTGAGGCGCATGCCACCCAACAGGGTGATGTCATGACGGCTATCCAGACCTTACGCGCAAAAGCCTATGCAGCCGGTAATCTGAAGTCGGGATCGCAAATCACCATTGTCCAGCAGTCGCCACAGACCATTGTGATTCAGCCGGCAAACCCTCAGGTCGTGTATGTTCCGGCGTACAACCCGGCCGTGGTTTACGGGACACCTTACTCTGCGCCAGGATACAGTACCGGTGACCTGGTAGCAGCCAGTGTGCTTTCCTTCGGTGCAGGAGTTGCGGTGGGGGCGATGATGAGCGGTGGCTGCTGCGGCTGGGGTTGGAGCAGTTGGAATTGCAATTGGTACGGCGGCGGTGTTTATTATCACGGCGGAGCGTACTACGGCAATGCCGCATGGCACGGCGGGTATTACGGCTATCATGGCGGTGCTTACGGACCAAATGGAAGCACGCACTATGCCGCCGGTTACAATCCGACCACCGGCACTTATGCGCGTGGCGGTTCCGTCTCGACTCCTTATGGGACGGCTTCTGCCGGACAGGCATACAACCCACGCACGGGAACGTACGCGCAAGGCGGGTCCGTGCAGAACGCCTACGGAAAAACAAGTTCCGGACAGGCGTACAACCCATCTACCGGAGCTTACGGGGCGACGCACCAGAACTCTAATGCCTACGGGAGCTCAGGAAGTTCAACGTTCTCAAAGAACGGTCAGACCGTTGACACTCAACATTATTCAAATGCGAACGGCGGGGTGGGAACAGCTGAGAGCTCAAACGGCAATAAGTATGCGACCGCGAATGGGAATGCCTATAAGAACACGGGCGGCAGCTGGCAGAAATACAACAACGGAAGCTGGAACAATGTTCAGAAGCCCACTTACAATTCTGATGCTGCACACGGCTGGGGGAGCGGCAGTGGAAGTTTGAGCTCGGAATCTCACACCAGCGGATCATCGGCCTTCAATAGCAGCGGCTGGCAGTCACGCGCGGACAGTTCGCGTGGCTGGGCCAGCCGTGGCGGCGGTGGAGGCTGGGGTGGCGGAGGTTCTCGCCGCTGACAGTTGAAGGAATCAGACTCGACACCCAGAGCTTTGGAGAAAGAATGATGCTCAACTTCGCTGGCACATGCAGAAACAATCCTGGACGGCAATTCGCGATGATGTTAAGCGTCGCTACCCTGCTACTGCCGTTCGCAGCTTGCAACAAAAAAGAGGCGGTGGCCGTGCAAGCAGGCCCCAGGACTTTTGCTTCACCCCAGGACGCCGGCAAGGCGTTAGCGGAGGCAGCCAAGGCGCAGGATTCGGATCAGCTTATGCGGATCTTCGGTCCCGAGGCAAGAGAAATCATGGCGTCAGGCGATGCTACTGAGAACAAAGCCAGCCTGAGTCAGTTTGCCAAATCTTATGAAGTGATGAACCGGTGGAGGAGATTAGCTGACGGCGGGGAATTGCTGATAGTAGGTGCCGACAACAACGTATTCCCAATTCCGCTTCTGAAGAACGCCTCTGGGCAGTGGTACTTCAATACAGCAGCTGGTAAACAGGAACTGCTGTCGCGCCGCATTGGCCACAACGAGCTGACCACTATGACCGTATGCGGAGCGATCGTCGATGCGCAAGCGCAGTACTTCGCGCAAAAGCACGACGGAGTCAAGCAATACGCGCAGAAGTTCATCAGCGATCCCGGGAAGCAGAACGGGCTATACTGGCCCGAAGCTCAGGGCAAGCCGAGAAGCCCGCTCGGGCCAATGGTCGCTTACGCCACTGACGAAGGTTACAAGGTCCAGCCTAACCAGCATCAGTCGTATCACGGTTATTACTACGTCATGCTGGACAAACAGGGTCCCGAAGCGCCGGGTGGCTCAAAGGATTACATTGCGAACGGTAAGATGACTGGCGGATTTGCTGTTCTGGCCTATCCCGCCAATTATGGCAGTTCCGGCATTATGACTTTCCTGATTAATCAGGATGGTGTGCTGTTGCAGAAAGATCTCGGCAAAGCTACTGATCAGGTTGCATCCGCCATGAGGGAGTTCAATCCAGATAAGAGCTGGAGCATTGCGGAGTAGTGGGTCGTCCCTATCATACATACAACGGCGGAAGCACGTGACGAGTTTCGCAGCGCAGCGCCACGCGGGGCCCGCTCTCGTTCCCCTTCAGCATCAGGAAACGCGGCGTTATGATTGACATCGGGCCGATGTCATTTGGGTCATGGCAGACCACCCAGTTCTGGTAAAGAATGGGCGGCACGTCCGTGTGAAAGGTCATGCGAACATCACTCGGCAGATTGTTTTGATTCGGTAAGCGGCTCATTTTCATCGGCCTGATGTTGCCGATGTTCCAGCAATTCGTCCCGCGAGATCTTTCCCAATCAAATTCGCTGTAAGGCGATGGCGGTGGCTGTGGCGATGCAGTGGATCGCCAACTACGTCGTCAGTTGGACGTTCCCTATTCTCGCGACTGATCATAACGCGACGTACGCAAGTTAGTCCGGCACTGTCGCGATAGCATCTATGACGTGTATCGGACCAGTTTCCTGCTCACCTGGGCCGTGTGCCTGGTTCTAGCCTTTTTCGCATCCTGCGTGTCCTGAATCTTCAGCGCCGGGCAACGGATCTGGAGCCTTCCAGACCGGCAAGTACCGCAACCTCTTCGCCGAGGATGGCCATAGCGAGCCAGAGATCGAAGCGAAGATAAAGCGCGCATACCAGCAGTTATTTCATGGTGATTCACAGACGCAGGCGATTGCGTTTGCCGCAGGAAGCAATGCGAACGGTCCCTTGAGGTACATCACCGATTGGGCCAATCACGACGTTCGCACCGAGGGCATGTCTTACGGAATGATGATTGCCGTCCAGCTCGG
>JAFAUR010000791.1 GCA_019243205.1 Acidobacteriaceae bacterium
CGCCGCATAGAGCGATAACGTGCCGTGCCGATCATATTTAAAGCCGTGCCGTTCGGCGCGACCCGACGATCAGGGCAGCACCGGGTCCATCCGATCCAAAGCTTGAATCGCAGTCTTTTCATCCACACAGAACACCGCGGCGGCCTCAAACTCCGGGTCGTTGCTGGTCATGTAGCGGTCCAACCGATGCGGCCGCAACTTGGCCTGCACCAGAATTCGCTGCACCGTCGACTTGCTAACGCCTAACTCCTCCGACAGTTTGCGGCACCACCAGTGGGTGCTGCCATCAGAAGGCTTCTGTTGTGCTCGCCGGATCACCCGCGCCTGCATCGCCGGTGTTGCCCGTCGCGGTTTGCTTCCTGATGCCGGCCCTGTAAGCCTTCCATGCCGGGCTGCTCGAACCGTCTCTTCCATTTCGATACCGTGGGCGCGCTGGCGCCAAGTTTGCGCTCGATCTCGCGATAGCTTAGACCGTCAGCCAGAGCCAAAATCAATCGTGCGCGAAACACATCGCCGGCAGGCAAACTTCGCGACTGCGTCCGACTCTCCAACTCGCCTCGTTGTTCGGCACTGACCTGCAGCAATCCTCGCTTATCGGCGCCATCGTAATGACGCTCCGATTGTGCTGTACGTATCACTGGGACGCCCCACTAGTCGGATGCCGCGCAGGCGGCGCGTTCATCCGGGTGCAATCCGGTGTACTTGGTGATTCCCACCATGGTGAAGACTTTTTGGAAATGCGGCGAACGCCCGAAAGTTTGAATCGATCGATCCGATTTCGCGGCCTGCATCAGCATTTGTATGATCAGCGCGATGCCGCTGGAGTTGAGATACTCCACTTTGGAGAAATCCAGCAAATCCGCGTTGCGCTCTGCGGCAGTGCCTGATACGTGCCGAGCACAGCTATTCGAACCCAAATGGCAGCGGCTGGTTTTACGAACACAATGCCAAAAGATGCAGCGGGTACAGCCGCCTTCCCGCAATGAACTCAAATAAGCGTTATTTCACGCTCTCGGCTCGTACTCGCTTGCGGTCTGGTGTCCGCTCGGCAGGTGCATTGTGTAGAGTCTCATCGCCTGCCGGAACCCGCGCACAGGTACCAGGCCTAAGTCACGAAACCCAGAGAAGCGTTGGGAGGTGTACTCATAGGTCGTCTCGCTCAGCACGATCTCGGCTTCAAAGTCCTTGGTCAGGCTTTCTAACCGGGATGCCAAATTCACACTATCGCCGATTACTGAATACTCCAGGCGATTGCGAGATCCTATATTGCCGGACGTCACTTGGCCAGTGTGCACGCCGATTCCAATCTTCAACGACGGCCAATCTGAATTCGCCGGGCGTGTCAGATTCAGTTGCTGAACTCTTTCCAGCATGCGGATGGCGGCGCGTAGCGCGTGAGCGGCGTCCTCCTCTACGCCTTTGCTGAGTGGAAGACCGAAAAGAACCATCAAACCGTCTCCGATGAACTTATTCACAAACCCGCCTTCCTCTCTGATCACCTCATCCATCGCTGTAAAGTAGTTGTTCAGCCAGGCCAGAATCATTTCCGACGGCTTACCCGCGCTGCTCGCAGTGAAGCTGCGGATGTCCGAGAACAAGATAGTAATTACGCGCTCTTCTCCCGCGAGTACCAGTTCGCTACGTCTACGCCAGATCTCATCCGCTACCTCCGGTGCTACGTACCGAGCAAATAGTCGCATCACTTGGGCACGTTCGGCAACAGCTTCTCGTGTTCGGAAGCCTTCCCTCAAAAGTTGATACGCAAACGTGAACGGAACGGCGAGGGCAATGCAGGCGCCCGAGACGATGAATTGAAACCACCGATGCGTTACGTTGAACAGCAACTGCGCGGCCAGATAACAACACACCATGAGAGCGATAGTCCCAGCAATCGAATAGCGCGGTCGAAAACGCAATAGCATCCACACTGCGAGGCAGGTCACCGTAAAGCTGACCGTGAACAGGGGCCGGCGGGAAAGAGGGCGGATAGCTGTGCCGTCCAGAAGGGTAGCTATCGAAGCGGCGTGAATTTGCGCTCTGGAAAGGCGTATTGGAACACCTGTCGGCGTCGAAGCTCGAAATAGTGGGGTGAACTCCCAATCTCGAGCGTGGTAGTTGCTCTGTCCGACAAGCACGATTTTTCCAGTCAAATCCCGCATCGGAGCCTTCCCTTCGAGGACGCGCAGCGCAGAGATGCTGAGTGCCGGAGTGACTCCCCAGGAACCAATCAAGACTGTTCTGGCGCTGTCCGCATACGGGACAGTGTGGCCGGCGAATGTCGCAGAGTTCGGTGCAGGAATTAGGGGTGTTCCCGTAAATAGTTCAGCGATTCTCACGGGGAAGGACTCGGCCTCGTGCTCATCCAATGAAAACAGTGTTATTCGCCTCACGAAGCCATTGTGATCAAGGGGCAGATTTATAGGAGCAAACCCGAGCGCACCAGCGCGGCAATCACCATAGTGGGCGGGGTTCGGCTCGCAGAATCTCAGGAGCGGTTCGATAGCTGGAATCGCGCCGGATCCCGACCGGCTGGCGAGAACCACATTTCCAGCTCGCGTGAGCGACGTTTCCATGGCCGCATCTTCTGATTCCGGGCCTTCTTCGCTAAGCAGGATATCCAAACCGATGACTTTCGCCCTAGCTTGAGCGACTCGGCTGACTACTTCCGCTACAAGATCCCGCGGGACGGGGAATCGTCGAATCTTAGCGATGGTCGCATCATCGAAGTCCACAATGACGGTCTGAGAGGACTGAGCAGCTTGTTTGTGAAGTGTAACGAAGTCGTACGCCCACAGGTTGAAATCGGAGAAGGAGGGCGATCGCGAAGCCACACCCACCAACAGTGTGACCAGCAGCGGAATCGCTACGATCATAAACGCGTCGGCGTGAGCGATCCGTACGCTAATGGCTGCTGCTACGCTCCTGCGTGGTTTACTTTGCCTGTCCACGAGACTACGTT
>JAFAUR010001040.1 GCA_019243205.1 Acidobacteriaceae bacterium
GACGTCCAGCAACCTGCCGGTCTTTACGAGAATAGACGTCAGCCGAGGCGCCGGGCTGCTTCCGACCCTAATGGATCAATCGCCGACAGGCAGGGCAGAGAGGATTAGGGTCTAAGGACGACGACATTCGTCGCTCTAGGCTACAAGTCTTACCGAGGCATATTTGCCGATAAGTCCGCTGAGAGAGGATGAGTGTGCTTGCCGCCGGCCGGCCGCGAGGCGTGATTGTGGGATCGGTCTGCACGCGCAAACGATGGCGGTGGCTGTTGCGGTTGATGGTGTTCTGCTTCCTCCTCTGTTCGAAGTCTACCGCTGCAGCCGTGAACCCAAGTAAGGCGTTAACGCAGTATGCGTCGGAAGCATGGGGTACGGAACAGGGCTTACCGCATACGACCGTACCGGCTATCCTGCAGACCCGAGACGGCTTCCTTTGGTTCGGGACCGAACTTGGGCTGGTCCGCTTCGACGGGCTTCAGTTTCGGGTTTTCGACCGGACGAATACCCCAGAACTAAAGAGCAACCTTGTGCAAGCACTTGCCGAGGACAACGAAGGCAGCCTCTGGATCGGCACCAACGGCGGTGGACTAACCAGATATTCGAAGGGGAAATTTCAAGCGATTCCGGAAAGTTTCGGAGCATCGAGCACGATACAGGCCCTGTACGCCGATCGACACGGATGGTTGTGGGTGGGGACCGACGGAGGAGGTATAGCCGAATACCGGGACGGGGTCTTCAAACATTACACCACCCAAGATGGCCTTTCGGACAATTCCGTCTTTGCGTTTGCCGAGGATCGCAGCGGCGCATTTTGGATTGGTACTCACAACGGCCTCGATCGTCTGACGGCCGGCAAATTCAAGATATATCGGACAGAGCACGGTCTCCCCAGCAATTATGTCCATTGCCTCTACCCCAATCGCGACGGGGGCGTATGGGTAGGCACAAACGGAGGTGGCATTGCCCTGTTCAAAAACCAGCAGTTCGAGCGCATACTCGGGGACAATGTGTTCCCGGGCAAAGCCGTAAGCACGATTCTTCAAGAGGCGAGCGGAACGCTTTGGGTGGGGCACTTTGGCGGCGGCCTTACTCGTATCGCGAATGGAGTAGCAAGCTCCTACAACGCCAAAAATGGTTTAAGCAGTGACGAAGTCTGGACAGTATACGAGGACCGTTCCGGGGCCCTGTGGATCGGTACCGGGGGTGGTGGTGTACAGCGCTTAATAGATGGCAAATTCACAACCTGGAGCACTGCCGAGGGCCTATCGGAAGACGTAACCCTGGCGGTTCTCGAAGACCACGCCGGCACCGTCTGGATTGGCACTGCGAACGGTGGACTCAATCGATTTCAAGGCGGCAAGTTCCAAGTCATCACGACCCGAAACGGGTTATCGGATAACCTCGTGTTCTCTCTATGCGAGGACTCATACGGGGGACTTTGGGTCGGAACTCGCAAAGGGCTGAATTACATCAGGAACAGCAAAATCAAGTCGTACACCACGCGAGACGGTCTGCCTAATGACAGCGTGCTAGCACTGTACACGGCTCACGATGGAACCATCTGGATCGGAACGCGAGGCGGCCTCAGCAAGCTATCGCAGGGTAGGTTCACAAATCTCACTACTGAGCAGGGACTCTCGAGCAATCACGTGACGAGCATTCAGGAGGATTGGAAGGGAGACCTGTGGGTGGGTACCGATGGCGGGCTTAATCGGCTTCACAATGGCAAATTCTCGGTCTACGGAGCGGGCAGCGGCTTATCCAACACCGCTGTGATGTCTATTTATCCGGACCGTGACGGAACAATTTGGGTTGGAACAAATGGCGGCGGTCTGAGCAGGTTCATTAACGGGAAATTCACTTCCTATACTACCCGCGAAGGTCTTCCCGACGATGGCGTCTTTTCCATAGTCGATGACGGCAAGGGGAATCTGTGGGCTAGCTGCAATAAAGGCGTTTATAGAGTAAGTAAACGCGAATTGAACGAATTCGCAGATGGGCGCGTCCGCTCGGTCACTCCGGTGGTATATGGAACGGCCGACGGAATGAAAAGCGCGGAATGTAACGGAGGCTTTCAACCGGCCGCATGGAAGGGTGTTGACGGCAAACTTTGGTTTCCC
>JAFAUR010000164.1 GCA_019243205.1 Acidobacteriaceae bacterium
TGGCGCACGAAAAAGAACTCGACCGCTTGGCGGTTGTAACTCTACCGGACGCCTTTTCTCCGCGCGCTGCCCGCGCGGCTGCAACTGTGTCCTAAACCGCGTGTCAGATCAAGTCTGAACTATCACAGCTGAACATCATCGAGCTACTCGATTTTCGAGACTACGTTCCGCTTGGTTTCGGGATACATTTCAATGATCGCTGGCCCTACATGGATCCTGGCTTGCTGTAGCCGTGCCTTTGGCCCATGCCCAAGCCCTTATGCGCCGATGATCTGCGGATTTGCGAAGCGCTACTGTAAAAGTCGCACCGGATTGCGTAACTTTCTTACCGCGTATTTTGAATGTCATGCTCGCGGGAATCACGACGTATGCAGCATCCCCGGTGACGTTGACACGTGCAAGGGCGTGCCGAGCATGACGAAGTAGCTGTTCGGCCTCGACAACCTACATTCGAGGCCGTTCGCTCGCCTGACGGCTCACCACGCCGTCCTTTTGCCCGTCCATGCGATTTGAAAAAACGAACCCATCCGGCAGTTCGTTTTGCAATCGGTGGTGTTTCGGCTCTCCTGACGGGCGGTCACGCTTTGCAGTTTTTTCTTAACTCTCGATCACTCATTGAGTTCCCCGGGATGTAGCAGTTCTTTCTGAATGTCCTCCAGTCACACTCGTGCTGGCATGACGCACGATCAGAGTGAAAACCAATCCACCGGCCCTACCTCGCAGGAACGAAAAGAGACCTCCAGCCGCAATGCCACTACTCACGGACTCACCTGCCGGACCTTTTTTCTCACCGGCGACGAAACACAGAATGAGTTCGATGCGCACGCGGAAAGGTGGCGCGCCGCATATCGCGATATTGCTTCGCCGGCACTCGACTCTTTGATCAAAACTCTGGTCTTCGCGGATTGGCTTCAGAGGCGCGCCTACCGCCGCGTGCTCGAGTCCGAAAACGCACTCGCATTCGCAGAACTCAATCGCGAAACTCCCGAGGTGATCGGAGAAATCTTTAAACGCCTCCAAACCATGTTGCGCCACAAAACCACGCTCGAGAACTCGTTTGGGCGTGCGCTTCGCGCCGTCGAAGCGTGGCGGAAATCTCGCGTTGCCGAAGAGTTGACCAAAGCACGAACCGAAGTCATCGTCCGGACTGTCCGGTTGAAAGACCGAACATCACGCGCGCAGAGCGTTCCCGGCGGTGCTGAAGCGCCGAATTCGTGCGATCGTGAGACAGTCAGCGATCCATTACTTCCGACCTCATTGATCCATCAGTCTGATCCAGCTCTTCCGAACGGACTAAGTATTTCGCTCAGCTCACCGTCCAGATTGATGTCGAGTACCATACAGAACGTAGCCTGAATTTGAAAATAGCGCGACGAAAGCACCTTAGTGCTCAATGCAATCGCACGACTATTTCTTCGGCAATTGCCCTTACACGTGGGCCTTGTGATTTGTTCCCGTCGATCGTAATCTTCGAGTGTAACTTCTTCTCAGCTTATTTATCGGAGGATTTCTTTGCGAGCAAATTTCTTACTCACTGCTTTGCTGGGTACATTCTTGCTTTCGGGATCAGCGTTTGCTGACTCAATCACCTACACTCTTTCAAACGACCACTGTTCAGGCAGCTGTGGTACAGCCCCATTCGGCACAGTAACCTTATCCCAGGACGGAGCCAATACCGTTAAAGTGAATGTCTCTCTTTCGGCAGGCGATTCCTTTGTCAGCACGGGTTTCTCGGGATCATTCGCATTCGATCTGATCGGTAATCCGCACATCACAGTGATTAATCTCACTTCGGGCTGGTCGCTAGATAGCGCTTACGCGGATAGCTTGCACTTCGATGGATTCGGGGACCTGAATTACGCGCTCGTCTGCAACACGTGTGGAAATGGAGGCAGCCATCCCTTCAGTCAACCAATTTCCTTTGATGTCACCGCTACTGGACTTACTCCTGCTTCGTTCGCGGAACTCTCGACTGGAAGTACCGGGGCCTATTTTGTGGCCGACATTCTCGGCACGACAGGCAAAACCGGTCCAGTTGGGGCAACCACACCGGGCACGGTAACTCCGGAACCGAGTGCACTTCTGCTCTCTGGAGCAGGTGCCATACTGTTGGGCCTCGGGACCTTTCGACGGCGCTCCAAGGCGTAACGAAGAAATGGGCCCGCATAGGGCCCTTCTACATCTCCTCAAACCCGTAGTCGCACATCCGATCGCGACCAGGCGGCCTCGAACACCCGTTTTCACAAACTCCGCTTCCGAGACCTTCCCTGCGCCTTCAGGCTTTCTCACAACCCGAACACTATCCGAACGTAAGGCTGCACTTCACGCCCACGTATTCGGTTACTTGGTCAGCGTGAAACCGGAACCCGCCGCCCTCGCTCGCATCCACAGTAATCCGCTGGATTGCGCTTCTATTTGCGGTAGCGTATAGAACACGTCCGGAAATGTTGGGGATTACCGAACGTTTCGTAATGATCTCGAGCGCGTGTGATTGTCCGACCACGCGCTCTTCCAATTGCGTTTGCAGGCTCAATATCGTATGAAGCTCGCTGCTCAGCATTCGGCGTAGAGGAATGCCGGTCCAGTTCGGCATTTTAATTTGGCCCACCCCTAAATCGAGGCCGACTGGATACTCTGATGCGGGCGCAAGTGCCCGATCGGAGGACAGCGGTTGGACTGAAGACAGAAAGTGGAGCCTTTCGAAGAGATCCGACGCGAGTACGAGTTTGGCGTAGGAACGATTGCTGGCGTGGCGAAGAAGTTCAGCGTCCATCGGCGGATGGTGCGAGAAGCAGTTCGACACGCAGTACCGGTCAAACGAAAACCCACTGTTCGGCGCGCTTGGAAGATAGAACCAGTCCAAGGCTTCATCGATTCGATTCTGGAAGCGGACCGGAAAGCCCCGCGCAAACAGCGCCACACGGCACACCGGATCTGGGAGCGGATCAGCGAGCGATATCCCGACAATCCGGTTGCGGAGCGAACAGTCAGACAGTACGTGGAAGCTCGGAGACGGGAGCTGGGACTCACAACTGGAGATGCGTTCATCCCGCAGAGTTATGCCTGGGGCGTGGAAGCGCAAGTGGATTGGTATGAAGCGTTCGCTGATATCGGTGGTGAACGGCAGAAGCCGTACGTGTTTTGCATGCGGAGCATGGGGAGCGGCGCGGCGTTTCATCGCGCGTTTTCGCGCGCCACACAGCAAGCATTCCTCGAAGCGCATGAACGCGCATTCGCGTACTTCGGTGGGGTGTTTCGCAAGCTCCGGTACCACAACCTCCGTGCGGCGGTGAAGAAGATCGTACGCGGGCAGCGGCGGGAAGAGACGACACGCTTTGTGGCGTTTCGATCACACTGGCGATTCCAAGCTGAGTTTTGTACGCCCGGTGGGGCACACGAGAAGGCGGCGTCGAAGGCGAGAGTGGCTATTTCCGCCGCAAGCACTGGGTGCCGGTTCCCGTGGCTTGCGATGCCGATGATTTAAACGCACAACTATTAGCGGCGTGTCAGCGCGATGAACGACGGGTGATTAGTGGGCGTGAACAGACCATTGGGGCCGCTATGCTCATCGAACGTGATAACCTCTTGCCGAGTCCCGCCGAAGGCTTTGATCTAGCTGAGATCAGTTTTCCGCGGGTGGATGCACAACGTTGTGTTCGCGTGCGCACGAATCGCTACTCTGTCCCGGCGCCAGTCGGCAGCACGCTCGAAGCCCGAGTTTACACACCGTTCATTGAGATTTGGCGTGGTGGCGAACGCATTGCGCGGCACGAACGTTGTTACAACAAGCAACAACAGATTCTCTATCTCGAGCACTACCTCGATATTTTGCACCGTAAGCCCGGAGCGCTTGCCGGATCGAAACCACTCGAGCAGCAGCGCCAAGCAGGCTTGTGGCCGGTGTGCTTCGACACGTTCTGGATGCAGCTAAAAGAACGGCACGGAAAGCAGAATGGCACTAAGGAGATGATCGAGCTACTCATGCTTGGCAAAGAACATGGGCGAAAGGAGCTTCAACAAGCCGTCGAACGGTGTTTGTCGCTGAAGTGTAGTGACGTGGCGGCCGTCCGGCATTTGCTAAATACAGAAAGCTGGCAGCGACCCGTCTGCGAACCCATCGATATTGGATCGCTGAACCGCTATGAACGGCCGCTGCCGGTCATGCGGTGGAAATGACGGAACTGAGGAAAGCGTGGAAAGCCAAAAGGCGTCTTCCCACCCTTCCCTCAGGCTCTTCCGCTAATTTGGTGCAAGCTCATGGTGCTCTTTGGGTAACGGCGCCGGCGAGGGTCTGGTAGGGAAGGATTCTGGCCTTCAATAGCGGGAGGGCCGCGCGACCATAGATTTGCTGTTTGATCGTTTTAAGCCGGTTGATCTGTCCTTCAACTTGTCCGTTGCTCCATGGGCTCTCGACTGCTGCGGACACCGCGGCCATGTCCTTCTGCAGACCGAACGCGAACCGCACAATCTGTCCAATCCCGGAAAGCTTGGCCGTCTGGATCCAGTCATTCAGTTGATTCGAATCCTTGCTATTCATGACCGCTCGAAATTCCAACGCGAGCGTTCTCATCCACGGTAAATCCGGACAACTCGAGGAAAGCTGATCAAAAAGGGCAGCCTGTTCCTCGCTGAGTTGATCCGGGGGGCGAGTGGTTAGAATCGCGACTCCTCGGGGAGTCAGCCTGCGACGACGATTGAGGGCGGTGGCAGAAGAGTTCGATGTTCTCCAGCCAGATACAAAATGAGCAACCATGCCTCGCTGCCCACGGTAACCTTGCTTTCGAATTTCCTCAAAGAGCCGCGTTGCATTGTGACAACCTTCTTTCCAGCGTTCTTGAAGGTAGTCAGCAAATTCCTGCACGTTGGTTGGTTTGCGCACCGGCGGTTTCCGCTGTCGTGATGTCCGTCTCACGAGGGGCTTCCGGCGCAGGCAACTCCAACAGACGGGAGCGCTCTTCGAGAGCTCTCTCGATGGCTGCGGAGAGATTCACGATGAGATGAAAACGGTCCGCCACTTGTTGAGCGTCCGGCATACCTGCTGTCGCTCCTTCTGCATAAAGACCGCATCGATCACGACTGATCACGCTGACAGTCGGGTTGTCCGCCAGCCATTCAGCCAGGCTCTCAGCGGACCTTTCGGGCAAAAGGTCTACTACACAATGCCGTTCTAAATCCACCAGGATAGTGCCGTATTGCTGTCCTTTGCGCCAGGCCCAATCGTCCACTCCGAGGCATCGGACCGTGTTACCGACGTTCCTACTCGGCCGCAGTTTCACAACTCGGAGCACGGTGTCATCGCTGATAACGATTGCCAAGCGTTTCAACAGCCGAGACGCCGGCAAACCACCCGCGACGTACCCTGCGCACCGAATGATCTCACGCAGCCGGTCTGTTTGGCGAGCGTGGGACCGAGCGATATCTGGCAAGCGCTCGACAAAGATCTTCCGTGAACAGGACGAATTTCGACATCGAAAGCGCCGCGCTTTTACGCGAAGCCGAACGGGCAGTCCTTGCCATGGAAGATCCTGGAGGTGCCGCCCATAGAAGCTGTGGAACGATCGTGACCGCGTCCCACACTCCGGGCACTGCGCATTACTCTGGGACC
>JAFAUR010000279.1 GCA_019243205.1 Acidobacteriaceae bacterium
ACTTCGAGCCGGGCTGGGATACGTATGTCGAACGCCCCGGCTACGGGATCCAGGCCGACCTCTCGTTCGATCAGGTAGACGTGCGCGATTACGATGCGATTCTCGTTCTGGGCGGCCGAGCACCTGAGTACCTCCGAAACGATCGCCGCCTACTGGAGCTAGTCCGACAGTTCGATGTACACCAAAAGTGGATCTTCGGTATCTGCCATGGAATCCAGGTACTCGCCGCTGCTGGTCTTACAAAGGATAAGTGCGTCACCTGCTATAAACATGTCCGATTCGAAGCTGAGCAAGCTGGTGCCGCTTTCATGAGCCAGCAAGCCGTTCGCGATGGCCGTATCGTTACTGCCCAAACCTGGCAATCGCATCCAGAGTTCTATCGCGAGATTTTTGCCTGCGTAGTGCCGAATCCACACGCCACTCGATCTTGAGTTTGCGCTGCTTCTCTCGAGGTCGACTAAAGTGGCGCGAGTCGCAGATTACTGTTGGTAGCACGTCAAGATGTCCGGTTTAAATAGCAAATGAAATGTCCGGTTTTCCAGCGCCGCTTGTGGGATACGCTGTGAAGACCTGAGCGGAGGATAGAGCGCTGCTGGGAAGCAACTCGAGCGCCGACTCAGGGCCGGGGATTGCGGGAGCGAGTGGCAGGTTCACTTGCTCCCGTTCCAGCAATCTTTGGCTCAAAGCGAAAAATCCCGGTGGTTTGGAGGCGGAGCCTCCATGTTCATCAAAGTTCTCCTTCCGATTTGATTAGGCGGCTCGTCCCGTAGGGAGCCGGGGTGTGCCCCGTCGTTTTGGCGCTTGTGGCGGCAGTTGATCAGCCGCATATTGTGCGATGACGTTTGGGCCGTAGCGGATCGACAGACGGCCATCCAGATGTTCGTGTACGATCACTGTTTGTCCGGCCAGCGTATTGCGCCAGCGTGTCTTGTTCAGTTGGAAGATGCGATTCTCTAGCGTGAGCGTATTGTCGTTGTTAACCGTGCGTTCGTGCTGCACGCTGAAGATCCAGTCCAGATCTTTGCGCTGGGCACGCACGAAGGCGCTGCCCTTCTGTGCCGCGCTTACCATAAATCGCTGGTTACACTCAGCCATGTATTCGGTGCGCAGAAACTCGTTGGCTTGGTCCAGGTCCTTGATCCCGCGCACTCTCAGTTCCTGTGGCAGGCGGCCCTGCCAGGTTCCGAAATTGCGCTCTGACCGCCCTCTTGCTTGGGGTGAATACGCGGCAATCATCTTGATACCGAGCTCTTGCAAGGCCCGTCCCACCTGCGTGGGACGACTCGGATCTACGCGCTCGCCGCGCTTCGGCGTCACAAAGAAGTGGCCGGCACGGTCGCTGTATAACGAACAGAACAGGCCTTTGGTCTCGATCACTTCGCGCAATGCCGCCATCACGGTGCGTGTCGATTCGGCTTCCACCAATTGCGCGTAGTAGATCTCGCTGGTGGCATCGTCCAAAACCACAATCAGTTCGTAACAACGCTCATCCCCGAACCAGCGATGCTCACTACCATCGATGTGCAACATCATGCCTGGCATGGGCCGGCGTGGTCGGCGCTTGCGGTGCGATCCTGGTTTTTTCCGCCGCTTCACCAGTCCCGCCGTTTGCAGCGCCGTCTTCACCCATGTGTAGCTCAGATCGATGTCATGCAACTGGCGCAGCTTCTCATCAAAGTGCTGCACGTTGAAGTCGAAGTACTTCTCCCGGTAAAGCTGCAGCACCTGCTCGACCGTCTTCATCGGAACTCGCTTGGGGCTGGGACTACGCTTGCGGTAATCCCATAAGCCGCTGTACCCGTGTTCGTTCAGCCGCTCCCGCCAGCGCCGCATCGTCCGATCCGTCACGCCCATCATCTCCGCCGCCTCCCACCACTTGAACTTCCCGGCAGCCGCCTTCAGAATCACTTCCTGTGCCTTCATCATCCGCTCCATCTCGGCGGCCAGGATCTGCCCTTCGCTGAATTCCACAGCTCATAGCTTTCCCTAGCCACCAGCAAGCGGACATTTCACTTGCTAATTGAGGCGGACAATTCACATGCTAACGACAGATTGGCAGGATCACGGTGTCGTTAGCTTTTGCATCTGTCCGGTTTTATTGACACGGTATCTGTCCGGTCAGGCTGCTTTGGTTTTGGTCTTGGATTTGAGTGTACGCGTCGTCGCCGGACGGTGGGCAAAGTGGGAATCTCGCGATTTGGGCGAGATTTCCAAGGCCGCTGTGCCGCCGTCTTTTCCACCGTCTCTTTCCGCTTTCACAACCGTGAGCAGGTGCGGACCCCAGCG
>JAFAUR010001046.1 GCA_019243205.1 Acidobacteriaceae bacterium
TGACAAATCCGATCGTCAGCAGTTCGATGCCTTCCAGCTTCGACCAATCGCTCTGCCAACCGGCGGCTCGCCTCGGGCAATTCTGTCGGGAGTTCCCACTCTTGTTCCATTTTTCACTTCAGTCTAGGCCGAAATTGAACCGCCAAGATCTGCGATCGCGACTCCTACGACGCCATATTTACACCTCGACGCCATATACACCTCCACGCAGTAGTCTAAGCGATCGTGGCAAGTGCTGAACCTGAGAGTTGATGCTCAGTCGGGGAGCAAATGGTGTGATTCAACTTCAGCCTGATAGGCGTGCCCTCATGCAGCACGCCGTCCTGCGCATGCGCCTGAGATGAAAACAACATGGTAGAGACGAAAAAAAGGCGCAGGCCAATTTGAGATGTGTGCTTAGACTCATTGTTTTAAGTGACTAACCACGTCTCTTGTGGGCAAGTAAGTTGCCTAGGTTTAAGTTCCCGCTTGTAGGTTCTTTACTCACGGTCCACTCCGCCTCTGCCTGTTACCATCAATCAGCGCGGTCAGCTATCAGAAACAGCCCGCTAGTGCTAATGAAATTTTTTCCTGGATTCGGCGAATCTTCACGAGATAAAAAAGGCCGCCTCATGGGGCATCATCGACGGGGTCACAGCGTATGCGTCGCTAATTGCCAAGGAAGGTGTTCCTGTCGAGGATCAGATCCGCCAGACTGTCAAATAATCGACGGAGACATCAGCGCCGCATTCGTATCTCAGGATGTAGAGAAATGATAGCCGAAGCGCGGCGCATGGCCAGAATGCACAGAAACATCGTCGTCAAGATACCGACGATCCAGGGACGGCATTATCGCTGCCTCTGCCTTGCCCAAAGAAGGTATTCGCACCAACTTTACATTGTGCTTTAGGCCAGGCAGGCGCTGCTCGCCGCCAAGGCGGGCGCATACATAGTCAGTCCGTTTGTCGGGCGGGTAGACGACATTGGTTGGCCTGGTGCTGATCTGATTGCCGACATCGGCGCGACTTGTAACAACTACGGCTTCGCCACGCAGGTGCTCGCTGCTTCTTTACGCGGTCCGTTACACCTGATCGAGGCCGCGAAAGCCGGTGCGCATATCAGCACGCCGCCGCTGAAAGGTCTGGAGCAGTTGTTCCGCCATTCCCTGACCGAAAAGGGTCTGGGACAATCTATGAAAGATCACCGCGGGGCTTTCGACCTGAGCCCGACGCAGTTTTAGCAAACCCCGTTTGTGTGCTCGCACGCCGCAGGCGGTCGCGGATGCCTTCCCATTGCGGCAGCTCCGGCGGGTCTGGAACCGCAATCCAGTCCCAAGCTTCGGCATCGGCCCGGTGCAACTCGTCATACAGCCTTCCCGCGTACTGCTCGACGCAATCGGGCATTTGAAGCACGCGTCCTCTGCCCGCGGGCTCTGTTGCTCCTCGTTCGAGTACATAGAACGGGGTCCGTGGGGCATAGTGGCGGAGATTCAATCCCGGCGACTCGTGCGGCTCTTGCTCCACGACTCGCGGGAGGTTCATTTCTCGATCCCAGCGGACACCGCTTGCTGCCTCCAGATCCTCAGTCGAAATCATGCCTGGACGCAATACCGCTGGAGGGTTTCTGCTCAACGACACGACGGTCGACTCGATACCGACCTGCGATGGTCCTCCGTCGAGAACGATGGCAACACGTTCGCCCAGGCCTGCTCGCACGTGCTCGGCGCGGGTCGGTGAAATCTCTCCGAAGCGGTTCGCACTTGGCGCGGCGATCGGTACTCCACTCCGGCGGATTAGATCGAGTGAAACCGGATGCGAGGGCACTCGTACACCGACGCTTTCGAGGCCGGCAGTCACGATCTCCGGTATCGCGGCAGCTTTGCGAATCACCATGGTGAGCGGCCCCGGCCAGAATTGTTCCGCGAGCCTGTGCGCCAGTTCCGGCCACTCCGCCGTCACTGATCGCGCCATCCATTCATCGGAGACGTGAACAATCAGTGGGCTCGCGTACGGCCGGTTCTTAGCGACGTAGATCTTCTCTACCGCCGACGCATCCAGCGCATTGGCGCCCAGGCCGTAAACGGTTTCCGTGGGAAACGCGACAAGCTCTCCGCTCCGGATCGCCTGGGCAGCGCGCTCCAACTCCTCATCGGATGGCCGCTGATTCGTCACTCGGGGAGTTCGTCCTTGCTATCGCCCGCGGTCTTACCTGTTTTCCGCCATACCAGGTAAGCGTGAATCAGTTCATCGATGCCGCCGTCCAGCACGCGATCCACATCGCCAATCGCCAGCTTCGTCCGGTGATCCTTAATCAGCCGGTACGGGGCAAGCACATAACTGCGAATCTGGCTGCCAAAGTTTATTTCGAGTTTCGTGTCTTCCAGTTTCTGATCCGCCGCGCGCTTCTTTTCGAGCTCATACTCGTACAACTTCGCCCGCAGCTGTTTCATTGCGCTTGCTCGGTTCTTGTGCTGCGAGCGCTCGTTCTGGCATTGCACCACGATCCCGGTGGGCAAGTGAGTAAAACGCACAGCCGATTCCGTACGGTTCACGTGCTGCCCGCCCGCGCCACTCGCGCGGAAAACGTCAATTTTCAGATCCTCTGGCTTGATCTCGATGTTGATGTCCTCGTCGATCAACGGATAAACAAATACCGATGCGAATGAGGTGTGCCGGCGCGCATTCGCGTCGAACGGAGAAATGCGCACCAGCCGGTGCAC
>JAFAUR010000063.1 GCA_019243205.1 Acidobacteriaceae bacterium
CGAGGAGCATTATTACAATCCGGTACATCGCGGATTGTTAGAGATGGGCCTCGAGCCTCATTTCCTGACCGAGGACGTGCTGGCGCAAATGTTGGAGCGTATTATCCCTCATCGCGATAAGATCAGCCGCGCACGCATCATGCCTCGCATCCGCTGGCGCTGAGAGATGCGCTATCTGATCACCGGAGGATGCGGCTTTATCGGGCGGAACTTGATTTCGAGACTCAAGGCCGATCCCGACAATCAGATCCGCGTTTTCGATGACCTCTCCGTTGGAAGCGTGGACGCGCTCCAAACGGTGATGCCTGTGTTGCGTCGTGGCGAAAGCGAAGAGCCGCGTTTCGTGGAGGGCGCGGCCGAACTGGTTATCGGCAATATCCGTGACCTATCGGCGATCAGGTCCGTAACCGCGGGGGCCGAGATCGTCGTGCATCTTGCGGCGAACAGCGGAGTTGCGCTCGCGGTTGCTGATCCGGAGCATGATTGCGGCGTGAATGTCCTTGGCACCCTGAACTGCCTGCAAGCGGCGAGGCTTCACGGGGTCAGACGATTCGTGTTCGCCTCGAGCGGTGCCCCGCTCGGCATGTGCGAGCCGCCCCTGCACGAAGCGATGGCACCGCGCCCCGCCTCGCCTTATGGGGCCAGCAAGCTTGCTGGCGAAGCCTATTGCTCCGCCTTCTTCCATTGTTTCGGGCTCGAAACGGTGGTTCTGCGGTTCGCGAATGTCTATGGGCCCTATTCAGGCCACAAGACGAGCGTCGTCGCCAAGCTCATCCGCGAGGCTTTGCGAGGCGAGACATGGACGCTCTATGGCGACGGACGACAGACTCGCGACTTCATCTTCATCGATGATTTGTGCTCTGCCATCACCAAGGCAGCCTTGTTGCCGGATGTCGGCGGAGAAATCTTCCAAATCGCCACCAACTCGGAGACGAGCGTGGCCGAGCTGGCCGATCGTCTGCGCATCGCGCTTCGCCGGCACGGAGTCGAGGCGCCCCCAGCCGCGCTTGGCGCAATTCCGCAAGGGGACGTGCGGCGCAATTTTTCGAACATCGAAAAGGCCGCGTCGCATCTTGGTTGGCGTCCTCATGTCGATCTCGATACGGGACTTGCCCTGACGCTCGACTGGTTCCTTCAGCAGAACGCCGAGCCAGCCTAGTGGCACGGCGCGTGATCATCAATGCCGATGATCTCGGGGTGCATCCTGGCACCGATGCGGGCATCCTGGATGCCTACACGCAAGGTGTTCTGACCTCCGCCACTTTGCTCATGACCACGCCTTGGATGCAGCAGGCCTTGCATCGCGCCAAGATCGTCGGCCTGCCCCTCGGGGTGCATCTATCGCTGACGCTCGGCAACAGCCGTGCGGGCGCAGCCGCGGCCCCAGACCTCGTGGATCATCAAGGGAATTTGCATCGAAGCGCCGCGGACATCTTGCTCACGTGCAATAGGCGCGATGGGTTGACGCGGCTTCTCCCTCAGATCAAGGTCGAGTTCGAGGCGCAGCTCGCGGCCGCGGCTGACTGCGGGATCGCGCCCACGCATATGGACGCGCATCAGCATGTCCACATGCATCCCGCGATCTACGCGGTTGTCCAAGCATTGGCGCCGCGATTTGGCGTGCATCACATCCGCTTTGCTCGAGAAAAGCTATATGCGTTCGAGCTCGGGGGAGATCTCCCGGCGACGATCGGTCGTAACAATCATGTAAAATGGCTTCTGCTCTCTTGGCTTGCCCGGGGGATCGAACGTAGGCTCAAGACCCCGGATGAATTCTTCGGCGTGAAATATTCGGGCGTGATGACAAAGCGCGCCCTCCTCGGCGTCATCCGTGCAAGCCGAGCCGAAATACTGGAAATCGGCATTCACCCTGGCCGAAAAGTGGATCCCGGTAACACGGGATATGAGCAACCCAATTACATCCAGTTCATCTCCTCGCCCTGGCGCCAGCGTGAACTCGACGCTCTTTGCGGCCACTCACTCACCGATGAGCTGAAGGCACTCGGGATCACGCTCTGCGATCATCAGGGAAGATCAAAAGCCTGAGACATCTCACGTCAAGGGGGCGGCCTTGTCCGGGGCCGATCCGGTGTTGCGATAAAAAACGAAGACCACGGCGCCATACAAGCTGACGAGCGCGGTGAGCGCCCGAAAAAGGAAGAGAATCGTCGCGAAGGGCGAAACCCCATCGCCCGAGATCAAGCGGCAAACATAGGCGAACGCCAATTCACCGACCCCGATACCTCCGGGCGTTAGCGGAAGCACATTGGCCAGCATCGAAACGGCTCCCGCCAAGGCATAGCCGGCCCAGTCGAGATGTCCAATGCCGGACCATATGCCGAGCGCGGCGATGGCGCCGAGTGAAACGACGTGCAGCAACATGGAAAGCGCCCATCCGGCTGCCAGGCTGCCAGGGTGGGCGCTGAAATCGCGCAAGATCAGGACAGCGGCGCGCAGCGCTCGCCAGAGGAGCCCCGGCCGCGCGCTTGCGCCCGGGATGCCGACGAGAAGGCGCGGGATGGCGAAGAGCGCGACCACGCCCGCGGCGAAGACGGACACGCCGACGAGCGCGCGAGAGTTTCCGCTGTCATAGCCGAAAGCCAGATCGGGCCGCAGCAAAAGGATGGCGAAACCGATCGAGACGAGGCCAAGAAGTCCCAAAACCCTGTCGATGAGAACAGAGAGGACACCCGCGCCGCGCCGGCCGCGGCTGAACGGCAAAACATACAAAATGCGTGTGGCGTCTCCACCAACGCCGCCGGGCACGAACATATTGTAGAACGTGGCAATCCACGTGATGTTCAGGGCTCTAGCAGTGCCGACCGCGATGGCTTGCGTGCGTAGAAGAACGTTCCAACGATATGCGGCGATGATGACCGTTAGCGCAATGAGGAAGAACACCCCGAGGGGCACGTCGTAGGATCCGGACAAATTCGTCAGGACCTTGAGGTCAACCGATCCAAACCAGAAGAGACCGCCCAGCGCGCAAAGCGCCACGGCCAGCTTCAGCGCGGCAGAACGGGAGACTGTCAGGACGAGCCTTTTCATAAGGGCAACGGACCTCAGGCTCCGCTCTCGCGCACCACGCCCATGATGAGCACATAGGGGCCGCCGGTGTAATCGATCGCTGTCTGCCCTCGGAATTCAAAGCGGAGACCGAGCGGAGCCAAGGCGGCCCGTGCCTCTTCGAGCGCATTTGTCATGTCGGCCTTGACGAATATGGCGAGCGGATCACCTGGTGCGATATGTCCCGCCTCTATTTTCGGAAAAGTAGTTTCAAAGAAGTAGCCGATCGGACACGTGGTGCTTGCGACGGAGATCGCGTGACGAAGGAGGTAGGAGATATGTTCGTGAGATGGGACTACGCCAACGTTGCTCCAAATCTGGGGCAACCCTTCGGGAAGTAACGGGTTCATAGCGGCGAGAGCGTGATAGACGGCGCGATATACTCGCGGATTTTGAAATACCTCATAGCCTCGAACTAGCGGTTGATATGATGTGAAACTCACGGCGGAAATCGAGGCCAGACAAAGAGCAGAAACGCCTATCGAGCGAGCAAGCAAGGCTTGTGCGCTCCAGCGAGTCTTTGCATCAAGGGCGAGCGCGACGGCAATGACCGCAAGCAGCGCGAGATGAATCGTGCCTTGGGACCATTTGAGCGTTTCATGCATGTAATCGGCACGAAGACCCGGTTCGGAGAAGGCGAGACCCAACGCAACGACACCAAGGATGAGCGCCGGTCCGGCCCAAACGGGTCGGGATGGGACTGCGATCATTCGGCAAGACAGTACGACAAAAATGAAGCCGACAACCATGCTGTTGTATTCGTCCGTTTGCTCGGACCGCATGAGAGCGGCTTGGGTGACGAACATGATGGCGATCTGGACCCAGAATATCGCGAGCATAATGCCGTAGTCTGAAACGAGCGAAGCGCGGATCGACCAATTGTGCTCGCGTAACCACTTGATGGAATCAAAAAGAACGAAGGCAACGAAAAGTAGAAACGGTCGCGTGACGATATCGAGGAGTGTCACGGGGTCCTGATCGTATCGTGACCATACCAGGAGGGCCTTGCTGAATTGCGGGAGAAAAAACCAGAACCGCCCGACCAAAAGCTCGTTGAGCACGCCGAACGCAATCGTCACGGATCCGAGGGCGATCAAGCCTCGCCACGCCAAACCGCTGATTGCTGGCCAAAACGAGAGTGAGGTTTTCTCACGGAGGTGTCCTAAAACCAGAAAAAGGACAGCCGCTGGCAGGTAAACGAGTGTCATCAAGTGGGTGTAGATTGACAGAACGATCATCACCAGCGCAGTCCAAAGCGCTTTTTTCGCCTGTGTGCGGAAATAGACGAGAGCGGCGGCGAAACTGATCGCCACATAGCAATCCCTCACGCCACCAATGTAGCTGTTCCCGGCCACCCAAAGGACGTAGGGGGTGAAGGCAAATAGAACTGTGGCGAGGAGGGCGCTCCAGCGTTCTGCGAACTGACGGGCCGCAACGTACCAGGCAGTAAGTGCCGTCCAAAATAGAAGGAAGTAAAAGACGTAAGTGGCTACAATTGGTGGAAACAAATGGTAGACGAAATATCCTGGAAAAAGACCGGGCAGCCGGCCGGTCGTATACGTGATGTGTTGATAGTCCCAGAAGCGTTCGTAGTTGAACGTATAAAGGCTGAACCAGGCCCAACTGTCGCATCCGGTATCACCGAACGGGACTGCGGGATTGATTAGGACTATGGCGGCCGGAATTGCCAGGATGACGAAAGGGACCGTCAATCGCCAGAGAGAGTTCGACATGATTTAGCGTCTCCTGTAAGACGCACCATTGTACGGTGAGGTGAATAGGTCGGCATTAACGTCCAATCTGCCTCGGTGCAAGATGCCGCGACAAGTGACTTTTAGAGCGCCGGTTGACACCGTGAGAGGTCCAGCTATTTGGAGTGGCTAATTACGTGGCCGGCACGCGCCGGCGTTATAGGTTTGTCACCTAGACCGAATTCCTGCTAACGAGGTCGGCGTGTTAGACCCGGCTGAAAGCACGCGAATGGAATTGACGGCGGATGCGCCGAATCGCAAACACGCGTTCTTACTTTCGATCATCGTACCGATTTACAACGAAGAGGGTCAGCTTTGGCAAATGGCCGAGGCTCTTTCCCGAGATCTCGACGAGACGGTCGGAAAGGGCGCTTGGCAATATGTGCTGGTCGAGAACGGCAGCACTGATGGGACGCCTCGGATGGTCGAGCGGATCCTTGCGAGATGGCCGAGCAGCATCAAGGTCGATCTTCCCCGACCGAATTTCGGCCTCGCCCTACGTCGCGGCCTCGAGGCTTCGCAGTCCGATTATGCCTATATCATCAATGTCGATTTTTGGGATGCGCTCTTCCTTCGATGGGCTTGGGCAAACCGCTTATCCTATGATCTCATCCTGGGTTCGAAGCGCGCCGATCCTTCGCTCAACAGATTGCCGCCCTACCGCAAGATGCTGAGCTGGGGGCTTAACCTCCTCTTTCAGGTGTTCTTCGGATTCGTGGGCAGGGATACGCATGGGCAGAAGATGCTTTATCTTCCCGCCATGCTGCCGATCATCGAGCGCTGCGTCATGGAGCGGGGTCAGTTCGATACGGAGTTCACGCTTCGGGCGTTGCGGCGTGGACTTTGGGTCGCCGAGGTTCCCGTTCCCATCATCGAACAACGCCGGCAGCGCAACCTGATGATCCGTAAAGTTTGGAACAACCTCATCGACGTCTTGCGGTTGAATAAGGTCATGTCTCCGATCCCTTTAACGAAGACGAGGTATCACCGTTGGGCCCGCGAAGATATGGAGCTGATGCATGTCGTCTCTTGGGGAAAGCGATCGGACTAAGTGAGTTCCTCGTTTGCAATCAAGCGCCGCATGCGTTTCATCTTTTGATCACCAGCTCCATAGGGGTTTGTAATCGAGCCGGAATCAGGGGTAGGAGTCCAATGAGACGCACGCCCCGCAGCAGCCGGTAAGCCCAGTGAACCGGTTTCGGCATGCGCTGCCGAAACATCTCATCCTCACCGAGCCTGAGAAAGGCGTCGCGGAGCATGGTTCGACCAAAAAAGAAACTGGCGCGCTTGCGCGAGAGATGACGCTTCAACTGCGAACAGCGGACGAAAGTGAGGGCGTCCCAAACGTCCTGCTTTCGCGAAACCGCGGTCGGGTAT
>JAFAUR010000096.1 GCA_019243205.1 Acidobacteriaceae bacterium
TGGAAATCTCGCCCAAATCGCGAGATTCCCACTTTGCCCACCGTCCGGCGACGACGCGTACACTCAAATCCAAGGCCAAAACCAAAGCAGCCTGACCGGACAGATACCGTGTCAATAAAACCGGACAGATGCAAAAGCTAACGACAGGTGCGCTATGAGATTCACTGCAGTCTGGATTTGCTCCATTGGTCTGGCCATCTCTTGGGCGAGTTGCGAAAGCTGGCTCGTTTCGAGGAGCTTAGGGTAATCATGAAGAATTTTCCAGGCGAAGCTGTCGAGGCCGTCTCGGCTATCAAGCTGCAGGAGGAGGCATTCGCGAAGGTTTTGCGCCCCGACACCCGCCGGATCCAGAGACTGAACAGCCTTCAGGCCGGCCTCAACGTTTCGAGTCGGAGCCCTTCAGCTGACGCGATCTCTTGCAGCGGCATTATCAGATACCCGCTTTCTTCCAGTTTTACGATGATGCTGCTCGCCGCCTTTCTGACCTGCTCCGGCACAATCAGAACACTGAGCTGGCATTGCAGACGATCGCTGAGCGTGACCGGCGATCAGAGGAATGTCTCAAACGAAGCCTTCTCGACCGACTCTGCGGAGGGACTTCTGAAGCCGGGGTCGAGATAGTCATCGAAGAACCTGTCAAAATTGATCCCTTCGAATGGGTCCGTCTCCGGGTTTGCGGACTCATCCGCGGCACTCGCGCCATTGGATAGCGCCTCCCGTGAATCGGATTCCACGGCTGCGGAACCAAGATTAGTAACGGCATCGGCTTCGAAATGTGCCGATTCCGGTTGTTCTATTTTCTCGCGAATCGCCTGTTGGGCCTGGTCTGCCTCGGGTTCCGATATCAATTGCAGTTTCGCCGGAGTAACTTCTTCGCCCCCCTCGGCAGCTTCCTCGAGCACGGGAGTTTCCGCAATCTCGTTGATGATCATGTTTTTCAGCTCCATACGGTTAAGCTGTAATACCGTCACCATTTTCACGAGGCTTGGCGTCAGTACCCCGCGTTGCTGAACACCAGAGTGTAATAGTTGGTCTGGCGAACCGGCGTCGGACTGTGCGGGTGCGGTTTGGCGGCGCTGGGCGAGATCGCGGACGGCGACTGCTATTTCCCCGAACACCTGATCCCGATCAGGCGAGGAGGTCACCGGTCTACCATCACTCGGAAGAACCGGGAGATGCGTGAATGGCGCTGCAGCCCAGTCGACTGGACGAAGCATGATGGGAACTACGACAGCCTGTTTGTCGGTATGGCGCTTGAGAGCAAGTTTCATTTCGACGCCATAGCAGTAATCGGAGTCGAGAAAGTCGTCACTGATCAGTAAAAGAACGACTTGGGCAGAGCGCAGATGCGGGTCAATCTTGCCACGCCAGTTTTCACCGGGTTCAATCCGGCGATCATGCCCCCTGGTCATAGTGCCCGTTCGCTGCAGCGTGGAAAGGTGCTTCTCTAATTCATCGCGGAGGTCTTGATCCCGGTGAGAGTAGGAATAGAAAACGGAAACTGGCATACAACACCGCGGAGTGTTTCTATCATAGCCATATTGAAGAAGGGTCAAATGTGGCACCTACAGCGCTGTCCGTGGGCTCGACCCGGATGTTTCATGGCCGACAATCATATTTCCTGCCGCATTGACTCACCGATTTCGTTACCCGCAAGAGGTCGTTGCCTCACGAAAATGTTACCCGTTCCTCAGGCATGGGACGGGGTAACGAAGAGGCGACAGAGCATGGAGCGAGGCGGGAACTGATCGAAGGAGTGGGTGATCCGTATCGGAAATCAGAGCGAGCCGAGAAGAAAAAGATCTTGGACGAGTTCCTTGAGTTAGCGGGCTATCATCGAAAGCCAGCGATTCGGTTTTTAGGGCGCAGATCAGGATTGGAACAACCCGCCAACCGGATACTTCGAGGAAGACCTGGTCGCTCGCCCTGCGGAAGTTCGGTGGCCGGTAGTCACGTTTATAGCTTCGTCCTAACCGACATTGCATCCGGCTGGATCGAAGCCGCGACATTGATTTTGCGAGAACAGACCCTGATCGCAGTTGCGCTCCGTGACACTCATTCCCCGCATCTTCAAAAGTTGGAGGGCGCTGAAGCAAAGCCATTTATGATGGTGTGTTTCAATGAAAAGCACACAAGTAGCACGGGGATTGGCGTAGGTGACCGGCATGGTGAACCAGCAGTTACTGCTGCAGAACAAAATACCTTATCGCGGAGAACAGGATCTACGCTCACATGTGCCTCTGCGAGCTCACCTGGCGACGCTTAGCAAAGTATTACGTTCGCTACTTTCTACAACCAGACACGCGAGTGGTCACGCTCGCCGGGATCACCGACATCCGACAGAGGAATGGATGGTACAAATGACTCGTAATGCCTTTGACGACATCGATGGTGCTCTTCTCAGGACGCATCTTGCTTCACATGATCGCGACACAAAGTTCTGCAACTCGTTCCGCACCATGCTCAAATCCAGCGGAGTTCAGCCGATTTTACTGCCGCCGAGCAGTCCGAATCTGAACGCGCTCGCGGAGGGATGCGTGCGCTCAATTAAACATGATTGTTTATCAAAATTGATTCTGTCCGGTGAGGCCTCGCTGCGGC
The DNA here is from genome assembly GCA_019243205.1 of Acidobacteriaceae bacterium. Taxonomy (GTDB): domain Bacteria; phylum Acidobacteriota; class Terriglobia; order Bryobacterales; family Bryobacteraceae; genus Bog-105. The sequence continues at coordinate 2,602 of JAFAUR010000096.1, forward strand.
GTACGGCACCTGAGTGCACAAAACATTCTCGTCACGAACGCAATCGTCAAGGCCAAGAGGACAGGCTATTCATTCCACGGTCCGGTTCTCTACGACCATGCCCTAAATCTCCGATTATAGGTCGAGAGCGCCTGGGTGGACGGCTGAAGTTCTACCAACACGCTGCATGAATTTTTCGAGCTCAAGAGATTTGCTCGCCCGTTTACTGGTCTTTCTAGTTGTTGGTAGTTCGGCTTTCGCACAAGTGTCTGAGACAGCTCGCGCGGTTCACTCGCGCGCGTTGGTCTTCGATGCCCACGTCCATGCCATTGACCGCGAGTTCTACCACGGCGGCGACATCGGAACACGGAAACCGGACGGGCAGTTCGATCTGGTTCGCGCCCGCGAAGGTGGCTTGGGCGCCCTATTCTTTTCGGTATATGTGCCTGAGGATTACTATCCGGCGCACTTAGAAACAAAGCAGGCCCTGCGCGTTATTGATTGCGCTCTCAATCAGATCAAGACCAACCACAACACGATCGAACTGGCGTTCAATGCTGATGACGTGGAGAGAATCCATCGTGTGGGCAAAATCGCCGCTGTTCTCGATATCGAAGGCAGTTACGACCTCGACGGCGATCTCGGTGTCCTGCGCGATCTCTACCGCCTTGGATTGAGATCGGCCCAACTCTCCGCGCACAATTCTGCTCAAGCCTACGCGGACGCTTGCTGCTCGCCCTCGCGTTCGCACGGATTATCATCGCGTGGCCGCGACGTCATTCGTGAGATGAACCGCTTAGGAATGGTGATCAATGTCGCTCACGCCTCCGACGATGCAATTTCGCAAGCTATCGAGATCAGTTCGGTTCCCATAATGGTCACGCATGGGGGCATGAGAGCAATCAACGACATCCCCCGTAACATGCCTGACTGGCTGCTGAAGAAGCTCGCGGCCCGAGGCGGCGTAATCGGTTTCCAAATCGGCAACGACTTTCATAATCCGAAAGCGTTTGCCTACCGCACTGCTCACACCGGCAAAGCCTTTTGGAGTGCACCCGAAAATGCCGCGCGGGAAGCTCACATGACTACTGAACAGGTTGACGCACTCGTAGCTCCACAATTCCCTATGCTTCCGTTCGAGCTGCCGGATAGCCTAAGGATGTCAGTGGACGACTGGGTTGCCGTGGTCGATCGAGCCATTCAGTTGATCGGCGAAGATCATGTTGCGCTTGGCACTGATTTCGACGGTGGGCCGCCTCCGCCGCGGGGCTTTCGAGACGTCCGTGATCTTCCACTCATCACCGAATCCATGGTTCGCCGCGGCTACTCTGAAGAACGCATCGACAAGTTTCTGGGCGGCAACGTGTTATGCGTATTCAGGCAAGTTACTCAAGAGCAGCCGCGCTGAGTCGCCGCGAATCTGTCGGATACCAATCACACCCGGCAATATTGCGCTTCTTCAGGCGCGGTGTACGTCACTGCGAGATGCGGGGTTGTACGTCGCTGATTTCCTTGTAGGCGCGACGTAAGACACGCCTCGAGCATTCCGCTAGTCAGCAGAGTGCGTTCAACAGGGTACGGCGCTCGTCGTGACTCGAACATCTGTTCAATCTTCGACACCAAACATGCTGAATAAGTCACATTTGGCTCGGGCGAGAGAAAGAATTGTGTCGATATCAGCCCGGCACCACGAACGCGCGCCGCAAAGTTAAAGTCCTTGACCGCGCCGTCGAGCATCAGCATCGCCGCGCGAGTGCCATCACGGTATTCAATCAGATATACCGCCGCGCGCGGCGCTAGCGACGGCAAAACTCCCGAGCCGACGAGATCTTGCGTGCGCCCATCTTTCACTGTCAGGCCCAGTGGCGTATCGCTTCGAGATAGAGCCGAGCTCAGCAACTGTTGCGACCACAATCCATTTTTTCCTGCTTCCCAGACCTTATCGCCTTCAAGTAGCTGAACGGCTTTGATGCCCGTTTCACCGCCGTACCGCCGCTCCATCATGCATTGCAGCCCTTCGAGAGTATGAAAGTCCATTGCGTCCGATCCCCCGAAGCCAACCATGACGGCATCCTCGATATGAGCGCCCATGGGCATGTCCACATCAGGCAGACGCCACGTCACGGGTACCGATGACCCTGCCAGCATCGGAAAGCCCAGCTCTTTTGAAGCTGCGACCATCGCCTGCGCCTTTTCGAAGCTATACGAAAGGTGCTTATCGTTATAGAGAGGCACTGAGTGGCCGCTATCCTTGAAGACCTGAACGCACTGCTCGAAGAACTCGTACCGAGGGTATAGCGTCTGCCCTTTCTCATTTCGCGGATAATTGCCGTGCTCGCCTACGATCAAAACTGCATCGCACGCCAGTTTGCGTCCGCCGCAACAAAGTGCCTCCGCTATCGTTGGGTAAACGCGAAAGCCGAATTCCCGAGCCCGCACTTCGCTTAAATCGCCATCAGGCTTTTGATCTACGTAAAGTGACACCACCTTCACATTCGGCTGGTGCCACTTGCCCGCATAAGGATATCCCACGAGAAACCGATCGCCAATGTGTTGCCCATGCGAGAGGTAACGGTAAATAGTCGTAACAATCGCGATGCGCACCGGCCCGGTGTTCTGTGCAGTTGCCGCAAACGGTAGCAGGGCAGTTCTGCCCACAAAATCACGTCTTGTCAGCATCCGGGCTAGCTCCTCTCAAACGTGGATTCCGTGCGCGGCTGATAGCGAATTGCCAGATGCGGCGTATCCACACGCACTTGCTTTCGATAGAGACTCTCCACGCCCGCAGCAGTCAATCCCGTCGTTAGCAATGTTCGCTGTATCGGATACTGCGCCTTACCTGTTAGAAACATCTGCTCCATATAGAAAACAAGTGGGCTGAAGAAATTTGCCAGCGTCGTGCGGCCATCCGGCATGGGCAGATACATCTGCGTCGAGAACACTTTCGACTGATTCTTCAGGCGCGCTGCGAAATTGAAATCGCGAACCAGCCCATTCATCAGCAGCATCGTACATAGCAACCCGTCTTCGTGCTCGTACCGGTACGCTACAGGGTCTTTGACCAACTGTTGCATCTGCCCACGCGTGGGAAAAATATCGTTGAAACCCGCCCTAGCCGGCATCAGCGTGTGGCTGCGGCATAGGGCAGTATTCATCAAATCCTCCGGCCAGACATGTTTGTAGAGTGCCTGCCAGAACGCCTCTCCGCGATACGCCTGTATCCAGCGCACGCCGGTTTCACCGCCTTGCCGTCGCTCCACCATGCACTGAATAGTCTCCAGTCCGTGGAAGTCATAGCTGTCCACGCCGCCGTAACAAATGCAGAGCGCTTCTTCAATCTGAGAGCCTAAGGGCATTTCAACCGACGGAATGCGCCAAGTCACCGGCAGACTCGAACCGGCCTGAAACGGGAAGTTCAGCTCGCGCGAAGTATCGTACATCTGGTTGGCCCAATCCCAGTTCCAGGACAGATGTTTGTCATTAAAAACTGGAACCGCACGGTTACTCGATCGGTACACGTTCACGATCTGTTCAAAAAACTGATACCGGGGATATTCTGTCTGTCCTTTTCCATTTCTCTGATAGTCGCCGTGCTCACCGACCAGCACTACGCCATCCACAGCCAGTTTGCTCCCGCCCCGAGTCAACGCTTCCGCAATGGTCGGGTAGATTTTCATCTCAGGATGTCGCGCAGCACGCTCGCGACTCAAGTCGTCTGCACCAACCTGATCCACGTGCAGCGAGACCAGATCCATTGGAGGTCGATGATAGCTACCACGCCATCCGTAACCATCCAGCAATCGATCTACGATGTGCTGCGCGTGGGAATACTTGCGGTAGACGGTAACTACAGCAGCCAATTTCGGACGGGCTGGGTCACTAGCTTGCATCGCATTGCCTCACCAAACCTAACCGGGCACTAAGCAAGCACCCACGAAAGGCCATTTCGAAGAAGCTTATCATCTGTGAAGTTTACAAGAGTGCAGGAAAACCGGCGCCTCAATACTCATGGATATATACGCGC
>JAFAUR010000320.1 GCA_019243205.1 Acidobacteriaceae bacterium
TTGCTGGCGCGCTCGAGAAGGCGGATGGTGTCGGCCTTTAGTTCCACAGCCAGCTGCTGAATCACATGCTTGATCGTTTTCTTGCCATTGGACACTTGGATGGTGCGATCGTATGCGCGCGTGGTGAGTTCTCCCTGCACGAAGACGTGTGTGCATTTGGTGAGACGTGGAGCGGCTTGCGTGAAGCTCTGCTGTAAGCAACAACCGTGTGCCACTGCGTTTTTATCTTTCCATTCGCCTTTATCTTCCTTCCAGGAATGTGTCGTGGCGACCGAGAACTTGGTGACCGAAGTTCCGTTCGGTAGTTGCTTGATTTCGGCGTTCTTGCCGATGTATCCGATGATAGTGAGCTGATTGAAGTTCATTGAGTGTTCCTCTTTTCTGCCCGTTTGCCTGGGCACCCGAAAGTCGAGTGGCGCATGCTCCCAAACCCAGCGAGTGCTTTCTATGGGGGGGACAGCAAGAATCTCAAACTGCAAAACTTTTGCGAGCTTGCGAGTGATAAAGATGAAATTGTTGCGGTGGTGCCGTTGAAAGCAGAAGGAGCGCCGGTGCCGGGCGCAGGGCTTTCGCCCGATGCTGTGCCAGGCAATTCGGCTTAAAGGATAAACACCAGGACGGTCAGCCACTTCTTCGGAAATCGATCATGGACGCGTTCCCTAGAACGGAACCATGTCACAGGCTCTCAGAACGACGGCTTCAATTAGGACACCGATGCGCGAAACAGACAGAACGCATGTGCCCGACCGAACGGCGTCGGCCGAAACTTGGCATCCTGCGCGAGCAGCCGATTGGAGGGCCCTTCACATCTGCAGTTAGAGCGTTTTCGTCAACTTACGATGCTACGTAATTCCGAACGGGGCAAGACTCGACAGAAAGTACTAGCGGGGCCGCATAATACCGTTCTGGCAACCGAAATCAAGCTGCTTCCACTTGCCACTTACTACACATCGCGGATATCAAAACGCTCGATTAACCCGTTTCGCACCTGGAAGACGTGGATCACCAGTCTGTCGGCCAGGAGCTTGCCGGTGAGGTCACGCACCACCTGATGAACCTTGACAACGACTTCCCCCGTGCCTTTAGACGAGATCTCGATGGGCTCCACATGGGGATCGACGATCGCCCACTGGCGTTTCCAATAGCTGCGCACCTCATCACGTCCGTGGACGTGGCCACCTTCCATTCCATTTGCCCAAACGACCTCGGGATGCATGGCCGCGAGAACGCTCTCGATGTCGCGGCCATTGAAGAGCGCATATACCCGTTTTAGGAGTTCCACGTCATCCAAGGTTCAGTCCTCCGCCCGTTGTCGAACGGCAGAATAACACGACTTCAAATGGCCGAGCGGGTTCATGCCACGCGCCGGCTTTCCTGTAAGGCGGACACATTCTGATGTTGCAGGAGAATCCGGAAAGCGAGTCCGTGCGTGATCACCAGTAGGGGCACAATGAAAGTCGGAATGAAGTAGGTGGCTCCCAACTGCCCCGGTGTGAGCCCAGTGCGATTGGCCTGATAGAAAGCGTTGAAGAGATCCGCCGAACCCCAGAGGCCAAAGATCCAGGAGATAACAACGCCAGCCGCACCGGGCAGCGATATCAGCGCAAGCAAGGCGAGCATCGCCGCAATGATGTCCCCAGAGGCCGCGGAGTTCGCGAAAGCAGCTGGCAGGCCAGGCGACACAACCCCTGGGACCAGAAATGCTAACCCGATGAAGCGGAAGCTGTGCAGCATGAGCAGAGGCCGTAATGCTTCGGCCCGCGGCCGGAGGCGGAGTTCCGGCCAGATGTATCGGGCAGCAACTATCCCCCACGCGATGAAGCTGAATGCGATGCTGACGAAAAAAGAGAGTTGCGACTGCATAAATTTTCCTATTGAGATTCGAACCATTGAGCGTGTCTGGTGGCAGAAGTGGCCTATTTGTGAACTCCAGCTGCAGACGGCGCAGGGTCGGTAATACCGTGCTCGCCCCGCCAGACCTCGGATTCGGGCGCGAACTGCGGCTCGCATGGGAGCGGAGACCGCAGTTCGCGATCGTAGCGGTCGAAATTGTACCCAGGGCTGAAGGGGGTGATCAGGAACTGGGCGAACTCGCGAAGCCAGTTACCGAGGGTTCGCTGGTTGTGCGGCAGCGCCGCATAGCGGCGCGCAATCGTCTCGAAATTTTCGGCGGGGCGGCCGGTCACATCGAGGACATCGGTGGTTGGCGCCCCCAGCTCGAAGGCGCCGCGCCTGTGATCGTCGATGTAGAACCGAACGCTCCTGAGGGTATCGATCGGGATACCAAGCATGCGGGCTCCCTTCAGGAACATCCAGGCCGGAGTGGGCACGGCCCTGACGGATCGTCCGACGGCTCTGCCGATCGCGTTGGCCATATCCTGGCCGCCGAGAAGCTCCGGCCCAGTGGGGCGGTAGCTCTTTCCGGCATGCCGCGCAGGATCCATCAGCGCTGTTACAGCCACTCGGGCGATGTCCTCGTTCGAAGGTGGCGCGTTGCGGCTGTCGCCAAAGATCCAGGGCAATACCCCGAGATTCGCCGCAACCCCCGTCAGCACCAGGTAAGCGTCAGCAAAGAATCCCGGTCTCACGATCGTGTGGGCCACTCCGGGCGTCATGGAGAATAGCCGATCGACGAGCCAGTGCTGGCGTGTCATGAGCGCAGGATGCGAGGGGCTCGACAGCCACTGAGTCATACCAACGATGTATTCCAGGCGGGATTCCCTG
>JAFAUR010000331.1 GCA_019243205.1 Acidobacteriaceae bacterium
AACACCGATTTCCGAATGAAATTCCATAATCCGGTCATGTTCGAGCCTGCTGCATGTGGGGCACCGTTCGCGCGCTGGTGGGCAAGACTGAAAGCATGCCGGTCGAGCTCGTAAATTTTCATCAATTTGCGGAAATCACAGTTTCGATCTGGGCGCTAACAGCCGGCTCAAGTAAACAGATCAGATAATCCGGATAAGTTGCATCTTCAATGGTGTAGTAACAAGCAGACCCGGGAGTTTGCCTAGACGGCGGCCTAGCCCCAACTCGTTTTCGCGATCTTGCGGTTAACACCATCTGCGGCTCACCTTGACTGGCTGTCTCCCCGAGCCGTGCTCGCGATTGGAAAGCCAGATGGCCGACGGTTCTGCCCATGAGCAACGGTTTCCGTCAAAGCCCTAAAAGGCCGACAACAAATCAGTCTTGTTCTGCGCAGTTTTTCTGAACCGGCATTACGAAGTGCGGGGCTGAATTTCGCATATGAGGTTGCATCGGCAGAAAACGCTTCTGCCCTGCAGAAAGGTTTCGTGAGAGGAGGCTAAGATGTCCAGGAAATTCAAACTGTGTGAGCTCATTGTGTTTTCACTGCTGTTCGCCGTAGCGTCAATCAGGGCTGCGTTTGCGCAATCCGTTCCGAAAAACATAACGGAGGGCGGGCTTCAAGTCAAGTCGCTTATTGTGTCCAGCGTAGACCTTAATGTTTCAACAGATTCCGGATCGGCTCGCATCCATATGATGCCGGTTGAGGGAACGAGAATGAATCAACAGTGGCCGGCGGCCAGCGATACGGGAGCCGCACCTCCTGCTAATGCGATGAGAAGTGCGGCTGATGTTGTGGCCACCGGCATCAGGTTCTACCCGGCCGACGTTGGCAATCCATCTAACAACGTGACGATTGCTACAGCGAGGAATCACGACATATATTTAAATGGCCTTCCGGACATATGGGGATATCCTGCTGAATTCTTGGAAGACCTTTCAAAGAGCGATTTCATTCACGTCACCGATCAATATGTGAACACCACGGCGGATAATCGATACACGCTAGGATATGGTGCGTTCGTCATCTATCCGAATGCGCCCCATACGCTTGCGCCAAACGACATTTTCGCCATTTTGCACGCAGTGGCTGGGACGTTTGGTACCGGATACGAGGAAATCTATCACGTGTTCGTTCCGCCGGGTGTCGACGTCTGTACCGTGCCTGGCGCGGTCTGCTATTCGCCCGATAATCCTGCAACTTTTGCTTTTTGCGCGTATCATGGCGCAGTGACTTTCTCTGATATCGGGCATGTCATTTACAGTGTGGAACCGTATCAGAATGTTCAAGGATGCGCACTCAACGGAACTCTTCCGAACGGCGTGCTCATCGATTCGACTGCTTCGGTGCTCTCGCACGAGCTATTCGAGCTAATCACCGATCCGGATTTGAACGCGTGGTGGGATCGGGTTGACCTCGATTTGCACGGCGCTGAAATCGGCGATGTTTGCCAGAGGGCGAGTTTTGCCTATGACACTCCGCTCTTGAATGGTCGGCTATATGAAATTCAGCCGGAATATTCCAACGCCGTACATGCGTGCGTGTTCTCGCTTACGTCGCCTTGAGAAGAGTTAGTGCGATCGAGTCGAGGCAGTCAAGTGCTGGCTTTCGCGCCACTCAGCAGCCTCCCGGGGCTTACCCCAATGGTCATAAAGCTGAAGGATCCATCTTCCTGCTCGATCGATAATGAACCGGTTGGAAACGGGAATTGAGGCCTCGCGCTCGAGCAGTTGTTGGTGTGCGGAGATTAGCAGGGGTTCTGCCTCCGCATACCTCTTCTGAGCAGTCAGACTGGCGCCGAGCAGACTTTCATCGTCGAATCGCCTCCAACTGTCCGGCGAGTTCACAAGATGATCGAGAGCCCCACGGATTACCGCCTCGCTTTGTTTGGGCTTGCCGTTGTATAGATAGACCAACGCCAGACCATTCATCGCATTGAGCGTTCGGATGTCATCTTCGCCCCACAATCGACGACGGGCGTCTACGAGTGTACTGAACAGTGGTTCGGCCTCCGTGTATTTCTTTTCTTTCACATACAAATGAGCCAAGTCGCCCATGGTTGCTAGCGTTTGAGGGTGCTCTTTGCCCAGCACGCGGCGTCGCAGGTCGAGGACTTTGAGGTATTGCAATTCAGCCTCTGCATAGCGGCCTTGTGTCATGCGCAGAATTGCCAAGGCATTCATCGCCCATAACGTGCTTGGATGGGCCTCGCCCAGTACACGATGGTACGATGCGAGTACTTCGGTCAGAAGCAATTCCGCTTTTTCGTACTTGCCTTCGTGACTGTATAGGTCTCCCAAGTTTTCCATCGCGAATAGTGTCTGGGGGTGTTCCGATCCGTATAAACGACGATAAGTTGCAAGCACTTTCGTAAGCAGTGACTCTGCTTGCGGATACTTCGCTTGCTGTGTATACAGCATTCCGAGGCTTTTCATTGTGGCCAGTGCGGCAGGATCAGCCGCTCCCCGCAGCTGAATATCGATCTCTAATGCCTCGGTGAACAGCCGTTCAGCCCGCGTATACTTTCCTTCCCGAAAGTACAGAAATGCCAGGCCAGCCATGCTGGCTGCTGTTGCTACATGCTGTCGTCCCAGCAACGACCGGCGCACTTCCAGTGTTTCCGTGTACAGTGGCTCAGCCTGGCCATACCGGCCCTGCAACTCGTAGACAAATGCCAGATCTGACATCGTGCGAAGAGTATCGGGATGCTTCTCACCAAGTATGCGGCGGCGTAACTTCAAGGCTGCTTCCATTTGTTGCTCCGCATCGGGAAACAGCCCCAAATCCATGTAGGCGTCTCCGATGGTCTGGCGAATGGATGCCTCGACAGCGGGTTTTCCGGCGAACTTCCCTGTGATGCGTCCGGCCGCGCGGTCCAAGGCAGTTCGCACCTTGAGATTCGGATCCGGCGCCGTCTCCGGTCCAGCCTGCCCGCTGGCACCAGCCTGGGCCAACACATCATTTCGCAGAAAATCGTTTACCGCCTGAGCGGCAGCCGCTTCGCTGTCAGCGCGATCTCTCTCACGGGCTATGCGACGGGCTTGCACGGTCATGGTGGCGGCAAAGCCTATCAACAAGAGCATGACGGTGGCCGCTACGCCTACTCCGAACCGATGTCGCCGAACGAACTTCCGCGTCCGGTAAACGAGAGTGGGCGGCCGCGCCAGCACCGGCTCATGGCGCAAGTAATGTTCGATGTCCAAAGCAAAGCTTGAAGGCGATCCATATCGCCGGCACCGGTCCTTTTCGAGCGCTTTCATGACAGTCCAGTCCAGATCTCCTTTGAGCTGCCGCTCGAGAGATTGCCGATCCGTTTTCCGGTTGCGTGCTGCGATCGCCGACACGTCGCCCAAAATACGTACCTTAGTGCTTGGCCGTACTGGTTCTGCTTCCCGTATGAGGCGCAGGAAATCTTCAAACCCAGCACGGCGCAGATCCCTCGGCTCAACAGGGAGTGCTCCTACGAGCAATTCGTAAAGGATCATGCCGAGTGAGTACACGTCGGTACGCGTATCAATGTTGTCGCTAAAGTCGGCCTGTTCTGGACTCATGTACTCGGGTGTGCCTACTAAGACACCCAATTCTGTAAACATCGTTTTCTCGGTAAGCTTCTGCGCAATCGCTTTAGCTACGCCAAAATCGATAATCTTCGGGATCGGCTTGCCGTCTTGCACAGTCACGAGCACGTTTGAAGGTTTCAGATCGCGATGGATCACGGCCTTTTGATGAGCGTGCTGTACCCCTTCACAGACTTGAATGAACAATTCAAGGCGATCGCGAATAATCAATCGGTTTTTGTCGCAGTACTCAGTGATTGGCTCTCCCGGAATGTATTCCAACACGAAATACGGCCGCTGCTCCGCTGTGGATCCTGCCTCCAAAATCTTTGCAATAGCGGGGTGGTCCATCAACGCCAACGCTTGCCGCTCAGACTCGAAGCGCGCAATCATGGCCTTCGTGTCCATGCCGGCTCTGATCAGCTTGACCGCGACTCTGCGCTGAATCGGGCTCGTCTGTTCAGCCAACCAAACCTCCGCCATACCGCCTTCGCCGATTTTTTCCAGCATGCGGTAGGGACCAATTTCGGGCGTCGGACCCGCAGAGACGCGAATGGAAGTTACTTCCTCCCAGACTTTCTCCAATTCGGCACGCTTGGCAGGGCTGGTCAAGTGTGCGTCGGCTTCGACCAGTAGCGATTCGACTTCCTGACGCAGTTCCGTGTTCCCTTCGCACGCAGCCGCGAGATAATCTGGACGTTCACCCGCGTCCTTCGCGAGGGCAGCATGGTAAAGAGATTCAATCACGGCCCAGCGGTGGGCATCCATTCGATTTCTCCCGCGCCATTTCACGGCTGAGCCATGCTTTAGCTAGCCTCCAATCGCGGTTTACGCTTTCCCGAGAAACCGCCAGAACGTCAGCGATCTCGTCTGCCGTGAGCCCTCCGAAGTAACGCATCTCCACGACTTGGGCCTTGCGAGAATCGAACTTTGCAAGCTCTTGCAGTGCGTCATCCAGCCTGATGATTTCGGGGTCTAATTGGGGCGCAATGGTTAACCCTTCGTTAAGGGCCATGGGGCGCGCTCCGGCCCCGCGCTTTGAAGAATCACGCGCTCGCGCGTAATCGGTAAGAATGCGGCGCATGAGCTTCGCAGCTATCGCAAAGAAATGAGCCCGGTCCTGCCAGCGGACTTGGCGTGCGTCTATGAGGCGCAGATAGGCTTCATGTACCAATGCAGTGGCCTGAACGGTGTGTCCAGGGCGCTCGCGCTTCAGACAACCGCATGCAATCTTCCGCAGCTCGGGATAGCATGATTCGATCAGCCTTGCCAGAGCACTTTGATCGCCGTCACGCCATACCCGGAGGAGCGAAGTCACGCTCTGGGACGAAGCGGTTAGCAACTGTTTACCCTCTGTGTTGGCAAATTATACCTGATCAGAGTTCCAGTCGGCGAATCTGGAGGTTAGTTGCGAAAAGCAGAATAATTTCAGTTTTCGGCAGCCGTGAACAGACAGCCATTCCGAGAATTTGTGGAAGACACCATCTTGTCAAGAGATTAAGCTGCGATCGCATTCTCCGTGAGCGCCAGGCAGTACGACCGGACTAATCGTCCGACTCACGTTACATCCGGCCCGGCGATTTGCCCATGCCTGGGAGCGAATTTCGGTGTCGCCCGAAAGTGACAGAATGAGAGACGCATGAAAACGCCGCTGAAGCGCATGGCGGTTCCGGTGCTGCTTGGCGAACTGCTCTTCAACGGAGCGGCACTTGCGGCCGGCTCGGGTTTCGCGGGTAATGGGCCCAATGCCGAATTTCAAAACGGCGGAAGTACTTCTGATTCAGGTCTCAGCCCCTCTACGGGCAAGAGCTGGAGAGTGAGCGTACGTTCATTAGGACCGAACGAGCTGGGGCAGGCGGTAATCGGCCCGGCGAACTGCCCGGGCAAGCCGGTGACGCTGCATGCGAATATCGCGCCCCCGCCCGGACGCAAGCTTCAGTACGCATGGACGGTCAACGGTCAGGCCCAGGGCGGCAACACGCCCGAATTTACGTTTACGCCGAACAATGTCGGGACATTCAACGTGCAGGTGACGATTTCGGACGTGACTCCGCCGCCTCCTCCTATGGAGCGTCCGAAACATTTCCCCGTACGCTGCTGGAACCCGCCACCCCCGCCGCCGCCACCTGCTCCTGTCACAGCTACGACGACGGTCAGCATTACTGAAACGCCACCGACCATCACGCGTGTGACGGCGGATCCGACTACCTTGGCTTGCGCCCCCAACACAACAGGTGCACATACGGCCAATCTTACGGTTCAGGCAACCGGTTCGCCTTGCGGCGGCCACTTGAGTTATAGATGGAGCGTCAACGAAGGAGCCTTAACCAACGATACAAGCCAGAATGCCACCTTCGATGCATCTACGGTGAGCTTCGAACCGGGCGCGACGGCTCAAGCGAAGACGATCACTGCGACCCTTACCGTCACGGACGAGACGGGCAAAACAGCCTCGCAGTCTACCTCGCTTGCCGTGACTTGTCAGCCCGTTTGGCAACGACTCGATGATGTGATCTTCGCGAAGGACAACGCTCGCGTGAACAACTGCGGTAAGCGCATTCTTATCGATGACGCGGCTCCAAGAGTGGCGAGCGGCGATTACGATATCGTACTCGTCGGTCACCGCGCTGCCGATGAACAGACCAATGCGCCGCCTGCGCCAGGTCGCCGGCGTGGCCCAGTGGTGCCGCTCGACGAGCAACGCACGCTCAACGCCGCTGCGGTCTTGAGTGGGGGCACCGCTACCTGCGCCCAAGTTGATCCGTCTCGTATCAAAGTGGATTGGGTTGGCACTGACCAAAGTTCCGAATCGAGGCCAGGCATCTGCGGAACTTCCGCCCATCCAACTCAGGAGGAGCGCAGGGGATCCGAGACCAGCGCCGCGGATCGTGACCGCCGCGTCGAAGTCTACCTCGTCCCGAGAGGCGCCACGGCAATGCCGCCTGCGGTGAAAGAAGTTAAGCCACTGCCGGAGGCTGAGGTGAAAGCGCTCGGCTGTCCAAAATAGACCAGTAATCGGGAACGGCGCTCGTCGTCCCGGCACTATCGAAGGCTTGGACTAGCAGTTACGTAGCAACAATTCTTCCGAACGGTTTGGGATGAGCACCGCACCCGGCATTGCTTTGGCGATCCAAGCCGGGACGTCCCTTGCCGCCATCGGTTTCGCGAAGTAGTATCCTTGGATCTCTTCACAATTCATTGCCGATAGGACGCCAAGTTGCTCGGGTGTTTCGACGCCTTCGGCGATCACCCCAAGTCCCAGTGCATGAGCCATTCCGATGATGCTGGACAACAGCGGCGGTCTTTCTTCTTTATGGGAGATCTCGCGTACGAACATCCGGTCGATTTTCAGCCGGTGAGCGGGCAGCTGTTGCAGATAAGCGAGTGAGGAATGGCCCGTTCCGAAATCATCTATGGCGATGAGAACGCCCAGACTGCGAAGCAGGCTGAGCTGCCGAACCCCATGATCGAAGTTGGTCATGAGCAGGCTCTCGGTGATCTCCAACTCCAGTTCTCGCGGCTGAATACGCGCTCGCCTGATTTTTTGCGCGACCAGGTTGGCAAAACTGTTCCGCGAAAACTGCATCGCCGAGACATTCACGGCGACACGAAAACGTGGAAGATGCTGCGCGTTCCATTCTTCCTTCTGGGCAATGGCCTCTTCGAGTACCCAATCGCCCACTTCCTCAATGATTCCGATCTCTTCGGCAAGGGGAATGAAAGTACCCGGGGAGATAAATCCAAGCGCGGGATGGTTCCACCGCAGGAGTGCTTCCATGCCTACCAGCAAGCCGGTCTGGAGCTCAATCTGCGGCTGGTAATAGAGCTCCAATTCCCGCTTTTGGAGGGCAAAGCGCAGGTGCTGCTCCATGACGAGACGCTCAGGAGGAATATTCACCATCGAGCGGTGGAACGGAGCGATGCGACCCGGACTGCGCTTCTTTGCATACCGAAGCGCCGTATGCGCGCGGTTTTGCAAATCAGGACCGGAAAGACTAGCCGGCTCCGCGAAGGCCGTGCCGATACTTGCGCTCACAATCAACTCGTGATCGCCAATGCGAAAGACGTCATTGAAGCACTGCAGCAATTTTTCACTCGCTTCCGCTACTTCAGCTTCAGATGAAACGCCCGGCATCAGAACGGTGAATTCGTCTCCGCCATCGCGTGCCAGAACAAAACGGGATCTGATCGCCTCAAGAAAGCGCCGAGCCACCTGCCTGAGCAACTCGTTGCCTACCTGGCACCCCAGTACGTCGTTGATGACGCGCAGCCGGTCGAGCCCTATAGCCGCCAGACCCACGTTCGTTTTGGCTTGGTTTGCAGCCATCAAAACGCGTTTGATCTCGCCTTCCATCCATGTCCGATTCCATAGATGGGTCAATGGGTCGTGATGAGCTTGATAGGAAAGCTCCTCCGTGAGGTGCTTTTGTTCCACCGCCAACGTAGCCAGCAGGCAAACCTGTTCCAGTCCCTGATTTAACGAAGCATTGGACGCCTGCCCCATTCCGAAGACCACCAGCGCCCCGATCAACTCGGCTGTCTGCGTCATCAGCGGCCGCACTTCGACCCCGTTCTGCCGCGCCAGGTCGTTCAGGTATTTCAAAGTCGAGCAGAGTTGAAAACTGCGCATCAACTCGCGGTCGCACGGCAGTAAATTGTGTTCCGCGGCGGGAGTGAATCGTTCATCCTCGAATAGCAGAATGGCGCAGCGAGCGGACGGATTCTCGCCGGAAACGATGCCGGCAATTGCCGCAAGAGTTCGATGGAGCGATGCCCCACGAACGACCATCTCGAGTGCCGCGGTCGGTTCTATGGTGCAGTCGTCGACAGGGCGCGGCAATGCGCTCACACGAACGCTCCGGTGCCAAACTGCTCCAGCTTGGAAACGATCCCATCGACTCTGCCGCGCGCTTCGAGCAGAAGTGAGCGGACACTGATACTGAAATTAGCCACACGGGTTCCTACGAAGGCGCGATTCTCGAACGGATGGTTCAACGCGGTGCGAATCTTCTGCGACACGGCCGTGAACTTCTCAGCGCTCCGCCAAACCATCAGGACCGCATCGCTCGACCATTCGAAAACCCGCGCGTCAGGCAAAAGCTGATGAATCAGCTTTTGGCTTATATCGTTCAGCAGAGTTTCGGATACCTGATTGCCGTGTCGCGACCGGACAGCGCGCAGAGCGTCCGCGACGAAAAGGCCGGCATAGAGAGCTTCGGAATTTTCTCTTTGGTCGATGGCTTCCGCCAAATAGGCGAGGCCGTGCTCTCGCCCCCGCAATCCGCCTCCGGAGAACTTCGCAGCGGCCTGATGGGCGACTTCGAGTTGCGCGCCGAGAGCCTCGAGTGCCGTTCTTGTCTTTCGCGATTCATCTTCTGACTCCTCCCTGACGAATCGCAGGACATCAGACAGGTGAAGCTTAAGTCTGCGCAGGTCTTCGATCTTTGTGGCATCGTGCAGGCTTCGTTCGATGTGCTTGAAGCGCACACCGGCGCGCTCTCCGCCGGAATCCAGCGAGGCAAATGCCTCGTTGAGAATGGACAGAATATTTCGGAAGTCATCGGCCCGCTCCCGATCGAGCCTTTGCAGGCGCCCATTAAAGGTCTGTAGGATGACCTGAAAGCGTTGCGCTGCTTGTGCCAGACTTTCACCGTCTGCTCCCGGCTGCAGGTCCGCTCGGAGCTGTTCGACCTGCTCGGCGATGTCACTCAGGTGTTCGGCCGCGAGAACGGTGCGGCTGACGCTAAGCAGAACGCAGCAAGCCAGCTCATAATATCCGCTGCCGTCCGCCCGCGAATCCGAACCGGCGGTAAGTGTTCGGAGGTCACTGTACAGATATTTTTCAAGGCTGAGGAGGCTCAACGGAGAAAGTCCAATCTAAGTGGAATATCGGAAAACCCGACCGAAAGCTTTAGGAAGGTTTAAGCAGTAATGCAAACGAGATATATATCGTGCTACGATATTAATGTGAGTCCTCAGACGAACTCTGATTTTCCAGCTACTTGCTTTCGTCAGTTAGCCGAATTCCGTTATGAAATCCGCCGATTTATCCACTTCAGCGAAGAAGCAGCCCGTTCCCAGGACATAGAGCCCCAACAGCATCAACTGTTATTAGCCATTAGGGGACTTCCTCAGGGTACTCGCCCCACCGTTCGCACCTTGGCCGATCGGATGTGTCTTCGCCACCACAGCACCGTCGAGCTAGTCAACCGACTGGTCCAGCGTGGTGCCGCCGTCCGCAGGCCGAGTGACCGCGATCGGCGCGAAGTGCTGGTGGAACTGACGCCGCTCGGCGAAGAACTTTTGCACAACCTGTCTGTCCTGCACTGGCAGGAGTTGCAGAACAGTGGTCCGACTTTAGCCCGGTCCCTTGCTCATCTGCTCGGAAACGAGCAGTCTGTAACCGAAGCGAGGCTAGCATGAGCCGGAAGATGCCGGAGACGCTTGGCGATTTTACGACCGGCGCCAGCATCATCCCTATTTCTCTACTCGCAATTATCATCGGACTAATTGGGGCCGGAGTCGCGTGGCTCCTACTGAAAATTATCGGTCTTTTTACCAATCTGTTCTATTTCGGCCGGTTCGATACGGCTTTAACCTCGCCTGCGGGCAATCACCTCGGATGGTTTGCAATCTTCGTTCCCGTTATCGGTTCACTGATCGTAGGCTTCATGGCCCGGTACGGTTCCGAACGCATCCGAGGCCACGGCATACCGGAAGCGATCGAGTCGATCTTGATGAACGGCAGCCGCGTTCATCCAAAACTCGCGCTTCTCAAACCGATCTCGGCGGCGATATCGATCGGCTCAGGCGGACCATTCGGGGCTGAAGGCCCGATCATCATGACAGGGGGCGCGTTCGGGTCCATGATTGCGCAGCTCTTTCATTTGACCAGCGCGGAGCGCAAGACGCTGCTGGTCTCCGGCGCAGCAGCCGGAATGACAGCAGTGTTTGCGACCCCCTTGGCGTCTGTCCTGCTCGCGGTGGAACTCCTTTTGTTTGAATGGAAGCCGCGCAGCGCGATACCCGTGGCGCTAGCGAGCGCTACCGCAGCTTTGGCCCGGCGCTTTCTGCTCGGGACCGGGCCGCTGTTTCCCGTCCCGCCCCATTCAGCTGTATCAACCTCAGGCCTGCTCGGTTGCCTCATTGTCGGTCTGTTGGCGGGATCGCTTTCGGCCCTAATGACTCAAGGCGTTTACGCGGCAGAAGACCTCTTTTATAAGCTGCCCGTGCACTGGATGTGGTGGCCGGCAATCGGTGGGATTTTTGTCGGAATCGGCGGACTGATCTTTCCGCAAGCACTTGGCGTCGGCTATGACACGATTGCTTTGCTGTTGAAGGGCAATGTTGCCATCCATATCTTTGTAGGCGTCCTGCTGGTCAAGTCGCTCATCTGGATTATTTCCCTCGGTTCGGGAACTTCAGGCGGGGTGGTTGCACCTATCCTGATGATTGGTGCTGCATTAGGCGGAGTGGAAGCCATGTTCCTGCCCGGTTTCGGAGCGGGCTTCTGGCCTTTGATCAGCATGGGGGCGACGCTCGCAGGCACGATGCGGGTTCCGTTCACCGGCGTCATCTTCGCGATTGAGCTTACCCACGATCTGAATGTCCTACTCCCGCTGCTGGTGGCCTGTTTCGCTTCTTACGGTTTAACCGTACTGGTTTTGAAGCGCTCCATCCTGACCGAGAAAATCGCTCGACGCGGATTTCACCTCAGCCGCGAATATGCGCCTGATCCACTCGAAATCCTTTTCGTCCGCGAAGTCATGAGTCCTCCGGTTCAGTCGCACCCGGGCCCGGTGGTTACGTATCCAAGCGAGCCGCTGCGAGCAGTTGCCTATCAAATGGCGGAAACCGGCCTGACCGAGCTCCCGGTTGTCGATCCGAAAACCGGTTTGCGGGTTCTCGGGACGATTACGCTGGCTGACCTTCTGCGTGCGCGAAGCAAGCATCTTGAAGAGGAACGTACGCGGCAGCGGGTGATCCGCTTCGGGAAAACCGGACCTGGTAACACGCCGACTAAGTCTCCGCCCACCTCCCCGGTAACCGAAGATGTCGACCTTCCGGTCTAACCGCAGTGAAAAGTTACCGGAAGGAACTCTGGTTCGACATACCCCGGCGGCTAGGCTTCGTTAATATTACGCCCGAGCTCGAGAAGTGTCTGCGGGAGAGCGGCATTTCGGAAGGGCTCGTGCTGGTGAATGCCATGCACATTACGGCCTCCGTTTTCATCAATGACGATGAATCAGGCCTGCATCAGGATTACGAACAATGGCTGGAGCAACTGGCTCCTCATGAGCCCATATCGCAGTACCGGCACAACCGCACCGGAGAAGACAACGCCGATGCTCATCTGAAGCGGCAGGTGATGGGCAGGGAAGTGGTCGTCGCGATCACAGCGGGACGGCTGGACTTCGGTCCCTGGGAGCAAATCTTCTACGGTGAGTTCGACGGCCGCCGCCGCAAACGCGTGCTGGTCAAGATCATCGGCGAATAATCGAAAGCAACGGTCAGAGGGGCCGTGGTGTCTCCTGGTTGTGGGAGCTCTCGTCACAACCGAGGATGTTCGAGGGCTGTGGGTCGCTCGGCTGCTGCTCGAGCGCGGCCTAGGAATCATTTGCCTGATCGCATTCTTGGTCGCTTTAAACCAGTTCCGACCCTTGTTGGGCGAGCGCGGTCTGCTTCCCGTACCGAACTTCGTTCGGCAGGTTCCGTTCCGCGAATCCCCCAGCCTCTTTTACTCGTTCCCGAAAGACATTGCGTTCACGGCCGGAGCCTGGGTCGGCATACTGCTTTCGCTGCTTGTAATCTCTGGCGTGTCGGCGCGCTATACATGGCTATCTGTCACCACCTGGACACTGATCTACCTGATCTATCTGTCTTTTGTGAATGTCGGGCAGACATTTTATGCGTTTGGTTGGGAATCGATCCTGCTCGAAGCGTGCTTCTTCGCGATTTTTCTCGGCGGATCGAGGGTGACGCCCCAACAGATTCCGATTTGGCTTTTCCGCTGGCTCCTGTTCCGGATCATGTTTGGCGCCGGTCTGATCAAGCTTCGTGGAGATGAGTGTTGGCGCAACCTGACGTGCTTGAAGTACTACTACGAAACCCAGCCGATGCCGAATCCGCTGAGCTGGTTCGCCCATTGGGGGCCGGAGTGGTTCGGGAAAGGCGGGGTCCTATTCAACCACTTCGCCGAGCTCATCGTCCCGTTCAGCTATTTCCTTCCCCAGCCGATTGCCGGCATCGGCGGCATCATTACCATCCTTTTTCAGTTCAGCATTATCACGACCGGCAACTTGTCGTGGCTGAACTGGCTGACGCTCATCCTGGCATTTTCCACACTAGATGGGCGTTTCTTTGCCGGTTTTGGCTCGTTTTTCCGAACTCCTGAAATGCACCCGCCGCATCCGGTTATCGGGTTCACCAATCTCGCGTTGGCGCTGCTGGTTGGCGTTCTAAGCGTGCCCGTTGTCATCAACATGCTTTCAGCCCGGCAAGTGATGAATACGACCTTCAATTCTTTGCACCTGGTGGGAACGTACGGCGCGTTCGGGAGCATCACCCGTCCGCGATATGACGTCATTGTCGAAGGCACAGACGACAAGGTACTTACGTCGAACACGCGCTGGCGCGAATACCAGTTCAAGGGGAAACCGGGTGACGTCCGCTATTATCCGCACCAGATTGCGCCCTACCATCTACGGCTCGACTGGCTGATGTGGTTCGCCGCGATGTCCAGCTATCAGGATTACCCCTGGTTCGTCAATTTCGTGGCCAAGTTGCTCGAGGGCGACACGCAGGTGATTGGGCTCCTTCGAGAGAATCCTTTCCCGAAAGGCCCTCCTCACTATGTGCGCGCACAGCTCTATGAGTATCACTTCACTAGCCCGGAAGAGCGCCGGAAAACGGGTGCATGGTGGAAACGAACCTTCACCGCTCCATACTTTCCGGCAGTTTCGCTCGATCACCCGGGATTCCGGAAAGTCCTGAAAAGTCAGGGTTGGCTTGACCACTGAAACCGATACGCGTGGGAACAATCCAGTTATCGGGAGTATTCATGAGAATTGGAAGTAAATTCCTGGTAGCCTCCGCGTTCACCGCAGGTTTACTGGCATTCGGAGGACAAAAGCAGAATCCTTCCTCCGACCCAACACGCAATAACCCGGATGTTCCTCATCAGGAGCCCGGAACGGACAATCCCGATGTCGGGAAACAGCGCCATACGGAACCCGGTGCGACGACCTCAACGGATACAGGCACTGACTCCGGCCAGAAAGGCAAGCAAAACGGGAAGCGAAAGGGACACAACAAAAAGAGCACTGCCGGTTCGACCCAGAGTTCGACGACTTAACCCGTCTTGACCTTTACCAGCGTCAGCCGTCCAATCAAAGTAAGGATCGCCGTCATCTAACGGCTGGACGGATATGAACACGCTAAAAACCGTATTGCTGCTGGGTGTGCTCAGCGGACTGCTGCTGTTCTTGGGCGAGAGCTTCGGCGGCCGGAACGGATTGTACGCCGGCCTGCTGATTGCCGTGTTGATGAATTTCGTCAGCTATTTTTTTTCCGATAAGATCGCTCTCGCAACTTACGGAGCACAGCCGGTTACGCCGGAGTCGAATCCCGGCGTTTACCAGCGGGTGGCTC
>JAFAUR010000335.1 GCA_019243205.1 Acidobacteriaceae bacterium
TGTGCAGCTTCCAGTATTCGACAGCGACGGCTACCCCATTCAGAAACGCGGCGTGACAGATTACCCAGGCTTGTACTTTATCGGCCTACCCTGGCTTCACAATGCTCGCTCGGGGCTGCTGTTCGGTCTTAAAGACGACGCGGCATACATTGCTTCCCACCTTGAGGCTCGGACGTTTCACTCGAACTGGTTATCCGGACTACAAGAGTCTTCTGCAATTCCTGCTCGGAGGCCAGTTATCGACGGAGGTGCATAATGAATTTCGATGCACAAAGCAGAGGGAACCGCATACGAAGGCCGTTCGACGAGCACTCAAACGAGCGAGCCAAAATGGCGGGCGGTATTCGCTTATCCGATCTCGATGAAGAAGAGATGGATCTCGTCGTCGAACTGCTGGAAAGCACTCTCCGGGAGCACATCGAGAGATAACGGGCAGCTCTAACCCTCAGCCCGAGCTTCCGTTAACAGAAGGCCCCCGTTTCGAAGAGTTCCGTGGAATAAGAGGACATCCAACGCAAGATTGCTAGAACGTAAGCCTTGTACGTTGGAAGCTGCGGCTTACGCTGCATCGGATGCGGCGCTAACCGCCAGCTGGAACAAACAGAGTAGCGAGCAAATCATTACTAAACAGTTCACTCTTGTCGAACTTCGCCAGGGTCGCGACCTCATAGTCCCAGTTATTTGTACTGTCCCGACCTTGCATAAAATTTTGACGTATTTTTTCGATGACAGCGGCATTCGTGAAAGGTCCACCGTTGCTTCCGGCTGTCTTGGGAGAGTAGGCCCAGCCTTTAGACCACTCGGGCACGACCCGGCCGTACGCACTGTAATTAGAGAAAATCCACGTTTCCAGATCGGTGTAAAAGTCGTCGGCGTACTGGGTTCCAGGTAACGTCAGGAGGTCGAACCAGATCGCCACGTCCCACTGCTGCTGTGTGTCAAGTTGATCGAAGGCGGTGGCGGAGATGACAGGCGTTTGAGCTTTCATGCCGGCGTTCACAGCCACCTTCGACGGGTCATCGAGACCTGTAACACGGATTTCGATCGGTCCATTCACCGGGTATTTATTATCGTTTTGATACTGCGAGAGCAACTTCGAATAGTAAGTCTTGAATTCGTAAACCGCTCGCTGGACATCCGTCTGCTTGACATGAACGGCGTATCCGTTCGCGGTGTACAACAGCGTGGAATCCCTGACGTAAAGGAGCGTATTCTTCGACGGCCCCCAAATATCCGCCCCAGAAGTCCGTAGTCCCAGATCCGTAATCGTGGCCATGCCCTGACCGAACTGCGGAGCCCACTCCGGATGGCTCGTGGCAACCTCCTGCAACAGGTTCAGTAGCCAAGTTGGAAGGTTATCGGAAAACCCATAATTGTAAGGCCCATATACCTCGGTCGAACCCGGCGGCAGCGTGCTGCTGGTGGTCCAGATTTTAAACCAGGGATTGCTGGTGAACGGGAACCAGATCACCTCCATCCGTCCGCACTGAGCCAGGAAATCAGCAATGCTCTGCGGTGGTGGACCCTCGGATCTAGGCGGCGCACAAAGCGTGTCGATCCCTATATTCATGAAGCTTTGGCATCGGAGATTGTAGTTCGGAATCACTTGCAGCGTAGCGTCGATCAGAAAAGCTCTTCCCAAGTGAGTTAGGAAGGCTTTGTCATCGCCTTCTCCGCGAGTGAAAGTTCGGAGCGAATATTGTGTCGGCTGTGGCGACTGCGGGTCGGTGACGACCGCCGTAAACTCAAGAATTTGATTGCTGAGCGAGCCATAACTCACGTCAAAGGAATCCGCCGGAGACGGAATGGCCGAACCATGAGCATCGATGGCCAACACGCCGCCAACGGTCAGATTGCCCGGGGCCGGCACGTGGGGGAAACTGTATGAACCTACTCTGCTGTACTCGAGCGCCAGCAACAACGAATCCATTCTTGCCCCGGTCTGGACCTTTACCCGAGGCCCCTGTGACGCCGTTGGCCCCTGTACGGTGATTTGATTCAACTTCTGCGTGTCGACCAGCACGATCTTGGCTGAAGGGGGCGTTCCCTCCACAACTGTGAGGGGCGACCAGGTGTGCATGATGCCCCGCGGGCGAATCTTGTAGCCGTTGTCCTTCGCCCAATTGCAAACGGTCATAACGTCTTGTGGTGTAGCGGGCGTGCACGTCCACAAATCAGACACAACAATCGTTTTGGCCCAGTTCTGAAATGTACTCTTCTGGATTGGAATGTTAGCGGGAAAGTTGGGCGGAGTCTGTCCATTCATCGAAATACCCCTCTCTGTTAAGGCGACCTTGCAGACGAAAGCCGCGGTCCATAAGTGTTGTGTGCAACCGCATACAGCCCGTTGCTCTCTAAAAAAATTGTCTTTCAGCGCTCGCAATCATTGCCCGATGCGCGTTTGTAAGTTTTTAGAGTTTTGGTTAATGTGGGGTGAGGCGAAGGGCGGCTTTTGAGCCAGCCCTCGTCGATCAAGAATCTAGCCTTGGAGTGTTATGGCGAAGTTAATGAATGTAGTGCCGGTGGCATTGTAGGTCGCGGAATTCTTAGAGCCTGGGACGTACTGAACAAACGCGTGTCCTTGTCCAGAGGTCCCCAGAATTGCGTGGCCATAGACCGTTACCGCCAGAGCATCGTTGGGAACGCCAATGGAGCCTAAGTCTGGTGTCGTACGGGCCTGATCGATCGGATAATTGCCACTGTTCCAATCGCTCGTCTGCCAGTTCCCGTTTGTGTCGAGCCACTGGACGCTGTAGTTAAAAACATAACCGCCCATGTTATTTACAGTAATTTTTGAAACTTGTTGCATGATGATCCACCTCCGCTGGAATAGGTTCTAAGTTTCTAGGAAATTTGAACCTCCTGAATCTTACTCTGGAATATTCTTTCGCGCAAGAAGAATTACCTAAAACGTCGCGGGACTGAAAGGGGCCGAAATATCTCCCATCCGATCATCTTCCTCGGAGGAACGCTGAACTCGCGTGCCATCCGAAATTTCGGTTACTCCGTCGAGAAAGGTTGAATGCAGGCGGCGGGTCCACGCTACTTCCTTCCTTTCGGCTCTTACATCATGATTTCAATAGCGTGACAGCGTTCGATCATGCATACGGTTCACGGTCTGCCTGATTCGTCCGGAGCTGGTTCGATTTGCGCCCTTTCTCTCTATACGACTGAATCCAGTACCGTCGGATTTTTCCCCAGCTGAGACCCGCTACGTCATTTCGAGTTTGTGAGCTATCCAGACCTTACTCCGAAACGATTCTCCAGACGAGCCCCTTGACTTAGATGACGATGAAAGCTCCGCCCAAAACACGTAACATACAAACAGCAGCCGTAACATGCCGATTCGGTACGTTGAAGTAATTCCCGTTCGCGGCGTCCGTGACGCGGTTCATTCCCGGGACGATCTTTTGAACCTATGGAACAGGAAACGGTTCGCGCGTCCAGAGCCGATCCCTGACTTTAGCTAGGGTCAAACTATCGCTGCAACCATCCGCGCGGCCTGCATCAAAAGGTAATTGCGCTCAGGGAGATTGTCCGTTTTGCCCGCAGCCTCCCGATAGTACCTCGCCGCTGCTTGCGAATCGCCGGCCATTTCCAGCAGATGTGCGCGAACGGCATCCACGCGGTGGTGTTCGGCAATTCGCCGGTCGCCTTTGAGTCCATCCAGCCGGTGCAAGCCCTCTTTCGGGCCATGCACCATCGCTACCGCAATTGCGTGATTCAAGATCACCATCGGATTCTCCGACATACGTTTCAACAACTCATAGAGCGCCAGTATCTGCGGCCAGTCCGTATCTTCGGGTCGCGCGGCTTCGTCGTGAACAGCAGCTACCGCTGCTTGCAATTGATACGGTCCGACGGAGCCTTTCGACAGTGCAGCGGAGAGCAGTGCGATGCCTTCTGCAATCTGCTCTCGATCCCAAAGCGCCCTGTTCTGTTGCCCCAGCGGTATCAGTTCATCGTTCAAACCGGTTCGGGCATTCCGGCGCGCGTCCGTTAACAACATAAGCGCCAGCAAGCCCGCAATT